>JAGQRC010000023.1 GCA_020425835.1 Planctomycetota bacterium
GGCGATCGCCGTCGGCGACTGCAGCGCGGACGGAACGACCGACGTCGGCGACGCCATCGCCCTGGCGACCTACCTCTTCGAGGGAGGCGCCGCTCCGGCCTGCCTGCGCACGTGCGACGCGAACGGTGACGGCGCGGCGGACCTCGGCGACGTGGTCTATCTGCTCCAGCACCTGTTCGGAAGCGGGGCGACTCCGGTCGCCGCCGCCGCCTGCTCGTCGTGCGATCTGTGATCTCTGCCTGAGCGCCCGAGTCATCAGGTCGAAGAGCCCTCGTCCTTCACACGGACGGGGGCTCTTTTCATGGCCGCGGAAGCCTCTCGGTTTGACGGCTCGCCCGTCGAGACGGAGAATCGACGGCATGCCGGACGAGCTCTCGATCGACGACTACCGCCGCAAGCGCGACTTCGCCAAGACGCCGGAGCCCGCCCCCGAGTCCGGTCGCGAGCGCACGGGGCCGCCCGTCTTCGTGATCCACCGCCACGAAGCGCGAAGGCTCCACTACGACCTGCGCCTCGAGATGGACGGCGTCCTGAAGAGCTGGGCCGTCCCCAAGGGTTTCTCGTTCGACCCCTCCGACAAGCACCTCGCCGTCCGCACCGAGGACCATCCGATCGAGTACGAGGACTTCGACGGAGTGATCCCCAAGGGTCAGTACGGCGCCGGCACCATGACGATCTGGGACAAGGGCACCTTCGAGCTCGCCAAGGGGAACGACGATCACCTCGCGGCGCTCGCCGAGGGCAAGCTCGAGGTCCGTTTGTTCGGGCACCGTCTGCGCGGCGAGTGGCACATGGTGAAGACCAACCGGGATGAGAAGGACTGGTTGCTCTTCAAGTACCGCGATCGGTACGCGCGGCCGAAGGGCGAGCCGCTCTTCCCGCTCGATCTCGCCGACGCCCCCCGCGCGCCGATGCCTGCTCGCCCTCGAGCCCGACGCGCCGAAACGGAACGCGAGCCCTTCTCCGACGCGGAGTGGGTCTTCGAGCTGGAGTTCGACGGTCTGCGACTCCTGGTGCGCAAGAGCGGCGACGAGCTCCGCTTCCTCGACCGCGACGGCAAGGCGCTGAAGATAGAGTTGGGCTCGGTGACACACGAACTCCGTCGTCTTCGCGTGGAGGACGCCGTCCTGGACGGGGTTCTCGTCGCGCTCGACGCCAACGGCCGACCGGATCGGCGACGACTCGATCGCTGCCTTCGCACGGGAGAGACGGGAGCGCTGACGCTCTACCTCTTCGACCTCCTGCACTACGAGGAGTGGCGGCTCGATCGCGTGCCGTTGATCGATCGCAAACGCGCGCTCCGCAGCCTGATCCCATCCGAGTTCGGCCAGGTCCTCTACGTCGACCACGTCGCGGAGCGCGGCGAAGAGCTGTTCGACGTGGTCCGCAGCGGAGGGTTGCGCGGCGTGATCGCCAAGCGAGCCCAGAGCGGCCTCGGGCGGAAGGCGGCAGACGCGTGGATCCGAATCTCCGCGCCCGACGACTCCGCGGCGAAGCGTTCGAACCTGCTGACGAAGCTCGCGAAATCGGCAGGGACGCGAAAGATCCGCGCTCGTGTCCAGCTCACCAATCCGCAGAAGGTCTACTGGCCGAACGAGGGGATCACCAAGGGGCAGCTCCTCGACTACTACGATCGGATCGCCGACACGATCCTCCCCTACCTGCGCGATCGCCCCCTGCACCTCCGTCGATTCCCGGAGGGCATCGACGGGCAGCACTTCTACCACAAGAACCTGACCCATCAGGTTCCCGACTGGGTCGCGACGGCCAAGGTCAAGGATGACGAGCAGGGTGAGGAGGTGCGCTACGTGATGTGCAACGATCGCGACACGTTGCTCTATCTCGTCAATCTCGGGAGCATCGATCTCCACCCGTGGATGTCGCGCGCCGATGCGTTGCTCGAGCCGGACTACGGTGTTCTCGATCTCGACCCTGCGGGCAAGGAGTTCGGGCCGCAGGTTGTCGTCTTGGCGCGGACGATCGGGAAGGTCCTCCGCGGAGCCGGGGTCGAGCCGTTGTTGAAGACCTCCGGCGCGAGCGGGATGCACATCGTCATCCCGGTCGTGCGCCGCTACACCTACGAGCAGGTGCGGACCTTCTGCGAGATCGTCGCGCGCTGGGTGGTCCGCGAGCATCGCGACATCGCCACTGTCGAGCGCTCGGTCGCTCAGCGGCAAGGCAAGGTCTACATCGACTTCATGCAGAACTTTCGCGGTCAGACCGTGGTCCCTCCCTATGTCGTTCGACCGGTGCCGGGGGCGACCGTGTCGACTCCGCTCGACTGGGATGAACTGCAGGGCGACATCCACCCGAGCCGGTTCACGATGTTCGACCTCCCCCGTCGGCTCGAGGAGAGGGGCGACCTGTTCCGCCCGCTGTTGACCAATCCCTACGACCTCGCGCCGGTGCTCGCGGCCCTGTCCGAGAACTTCGAATGAGCATGGAGTCCAGCTCGAGCACGACACGAACGATCGTCGTCACCGGCTGCACGCGCGGCCTCGGACGTGAGCTGGTGAACGGCTTCGCGCGGATCGGGCATCGCGTCATCGGCTGCGGGCGGAACGCCGAAAGAATCGCGGAGCTGACCGCGATCCACGGAGTCCCGCACCGCTTCGACCGCGTCGACGTCGGGTCGGACCGCGAGGTCGAGGCGTGGGCGTCGAGCGTGTTGAGCACCGGGGAAGCGCCCGACCTCGTGATCAACAACGCCGCGCTGATCAACCGGACGGCGCCCCTCTGGCGCGTCCCCGCCGAGGAGTTCGATGGACTGACGCGCGTCAACCTGAACGGCATCGCCAGCGTCGTGCGTCACTTCGCTCCGGCCATGATCGATCGGGGACGCGGAGTCTTCGCGAACCTCAGCTCCGGTTGGGGACGGTCGACGTCACCCGGAGTGGCCCCCTACTGCACCACCAAGTGGGGCGTCGAAGGTCTCTCCCGCGCCCTCGCGGATGACCTGCCCGCGGGCCTCGCATCGGTCGCCGTCAATCCGGGAATCATCGACACCGACATGCTCCGCGTCTCCTTCGGCGAGACGGCCGGGCACTACGAGACGCCTGCCGAGTGGGCGGAGCGAGCGGTGCCGTTCTTCCTGGGGCTCTCGGCCGCCGACAACGGTGCCGCTCTCTCCATCTGAACGGTTTCCCCTGTGAGCACCACCGAGGGGTTCGACGCTGCGTCGGGTGCCCACCCGGCATCCGTGGCATTCCCTCGCTCCGGACTGGACCCCGCGCGTCCGAGCCCTATATTGAACGCGTTCAACTTCTCGAACGGAGCCTCTCCGGATGACCGGACACTGGGTGATCGTCGGGGGCTCGGGGTTCCTCGGTCGGACGCTGATTCGTGGATCGACGGTTCCGATCACCGTCATCGCGCGAGGGACGGTGTCGGCGAGCCGTCCGGTCTCCGTCGAGTCATGGGATGGGGAGACGCTCGGTCCTTGGGTCGATCGGCTCGATGGTGCGGCGGTGCTCGTCAATCTCTGCGGTCGCTCCGTCGATTGCCGATACGACGACCGACGGCGACGGGAGATCCTCGAGTCGCGCGTCCGATCGACGCAGGTGTTGCGCGATGCGGTGTCGGCTTGCGCGTCTCCCCCACCTGTCTGGTTGAACGCGAGCACGGCGACGATCTACCGACACGCGCTCGACCGTTCGCAGGATGAGCCGACGGGTGACCTCGGCGTCGGCTTCTCGGTCGGCGTCGCGCGGGCGTGGGAGGAGACCCTTCTTGCGGGAGAGCTGCCGCGGACGCGGCGCGTCGCACTGCGCACCTCGTTCGTCCTCGGCAGCGAACCGGGTGGGGCGCTGGCCATCCTGTCCCGTCTGGCTCGTTGGGGGCTGGGCGGCGAGCAAGGACCGGGCAATCAGTACGTGAGTTGGATCCACGAACACGACTGGGTCCGCGCCGTCCGGTTCATCGTCGAACGCGATGCGCTCGCGGGACCGGTCAACCTCACCTCGCCGACGCCGGTCCCGAACCACCAGTTCATGGCGGCGCTGCGCCGCGCGGCGCGTCGACCGTTCGGCCTCCCGACGCCGACCACGCTGCTCCGGCTCGGCGCGGTGGTCCTGCGAACGGAGCCCGAGCTCCTCCTCAAGAGTCGTCGCGTCGTGCCCACTCGACTCCTCGACGCCGGGTTCCGGTTCGCCTTCCCCGAGATCGATGCTGCGCTCGAGCATCTCCTCCGTCGGGAGAAACGGTTGGCGGAGTGGGAGTCGCGACCCGCTCTGGAATCGACTCCGGAATGAGCCCGAAGGATGGAGACTCGACGCCCACCGCGCGCGGCGAGGAGAAGCGACAGCTCATTCTGGACGCGGCGCTCGCACTCTTCCGAGATCAGGGCTACGAGAAGACGACGATGCGCGCCATCGCCGAGGCGTCCGGTGTCGCGGTCGGCAACGCGTACTACTACTTCGCCTCGAAGGAGGAGCTGGTCCAGGAGTTCTACCGCGAGCTCGTCGAGGAGCACGCCGCGCGTTGCGCCCCGATCTTCGCCGCCGAACGCTCCTTCGAGGAGCGGCTCCGACGTGTCCTGACCGCCAAGATCGAGCTCGCTCAACCGTTCCAGGAACTCTCTGCGGTGCTCTTCCGAACGGCCGCCAACCCGACGAGCACCCTCAACCCGTTGAGCGAGTCGTCGGCGCCGCCGCGGCTCGAGAGCCGCGGGATCTTCGAAGAGCTGGTCGAAGGCTCCCGGAAGCGCCCCCCCCGCGATCTGCGCGCGGTGCTCCCGGATCTGCTGTGGCTCCTCCAGATGGGCATCATCTTCTTCTGGATCCACGACTGCTCGCCCAAGGCGCGACGAACGCATCAGCTGATCGACATCTCCAGCAAGCTGATGAGCCGGTCGCTGACCCTCCTCGATCTCCCGGGGGCGGGCGGAGTGCGGCGTCTCGTGATCTCCGCGGTTCGAGTGCTGCTCGAGCGATGACCCGAGGAGGCTGTCGGACTCCCGGATCGATGGAGAACGCCCCGGCGGAGTCCACCGGGGCGTCTTCGATTCTCGATCTTCGTCGGAGGCGCAGCCCTACTTGGGCTCGCCTTCACCCTTCGGGGCGTCACCGCCGCCGTCGTCCGCCGTCTTCTCCTTCGCCGGAGGCTTCGGGAGCCAGTCCGGCCAGTGCTCTTCCGCGACTCGGAAGTGCCACAAGCCGAAGAGGATTCCGGCGAGGATCAACAGGAAGAGGATCAGCCGCGGCCAGATGCTCTTCTTCGGTGCGTACGGATCCTTCAGCGAACGCTGCGAGCCCGGGGGCAGGAAGGGCAGTCCGGTGAGCGCGGTGCCCAACGGGATGTTGACCTTGGTCAGCGCGTTGACCGCCCATCCGTTGGCGTCGAGGATCGGACCGAGGTTGCGCTGCCGGAGCTTGAGCCAGGCGATCACCATCGACGGGCCGGAGATCGCGAGGAGCACTCCGATCAACACCAACGGGAGCTTCCACCACTCCATGCCGGAGAGCGCTCCGAACACTCCCGCGAGCGCTGCGGTGATACCACCGACGGCGACGCCGAGAGCGGCGATCGTGCCGACGTCGAACTTCGGTTTTTCCTTCGGGGCCTCGCCCTTCGCGGCGTCTCCGGCCGCGGTTGCGGCGCTCTGGAGCTTCGAAGAGGCCGCGGCATCGGCGGCCGCCGCCTTCTTCGCGATGCTCTCCTCGATCCAACGGAGCAGCTTCTTGTACGGCGACCAGAACGCTTGGCGAATACTGATCGGGTTGTCGATGATCTTCGTGATCTTCGCATCCCAGTCCCGACCGTCGCGGTCGTAGAACAGACCGTTACGACCGACGAACAGGTTGTCGGAATCTCCCGAGGTGAACGCGCAAGCGACGGTCATCTTCTCGCCCGAGGGTCGCGTGCAATCGACGTAGGCGAGGTAAGTCTTCGCCATGGCCGCGAGCCCGCTGTGCTGGCCGGCGTCCGCCACCTTGATGCAGAGCTCGCAGGCGCGGCCATCCAGATAGAGCGTGCCCGCCTGGAAGATCGCCGCCTCGCGCGAGTAGAAGTGCGTGAACGAGACGAAGTTGTTGAGGAGCGTGTGGAGGTCGCGGCAGTAGCGCGCGAGCCGCTCGACCTGCGCGGCACCCTCCACCTCCTTCGCGAGCGCGAGGTCGGCATCGATGCACTTGCCCAGCACCTCGCGGACGTTGCCCCCGGTGATCGCTCGAACTCGATCGATACCGAGCGGCTCGACGGTCGCGCCCTTCTTGCTCGATGCCCACTTGCGGTACGGAGCGAGCTTCGCCTTGAGTTCGAGCCACGCCGCCTCGGTCAAGCTGTCGCTCCCGACCACGTCGCGGAGCGCCGCAGCGGCACCCGCCCAGGCCGGGTTGACGCCGCGCTCGAGGGGCAACGGCTTGTCCGCCTCGATCGTCGCCAACGGAAACCCGGCGACCTCGTCGGCGGTGATCTTCAAGTCCTGCGCGGCGAGTGCCAGGTAGTCCTCCTCGCCGCGATTGAGCGCGGCGACCGCACGCGAATCGAAAGCGGCGAGCCGACAGCGCGCGAAGTAGTCGTCGACCTTCGCCTCGATCTTCTCGACGACCGCCGCCGCCTTGGCCGTCTTGTCCCCCATCGGGAGGATCTTGCCGGCGTCCGACTCCGCTTCCTTGTGCCAAGCATCGAAGGCGGCACACTCCGCGAAGAACTTGTCGACGGTGCCCTTGTCGAAGCCCATCGCGCCGGAGAGGTCGGGCACGCCGCCCGTGCACTTGATGACGTCCTCGGCCACGGCGCGCAGCGTGTCATCGTCGATCGACGCCGCGGGAACGACGCCGTCGCCGTTGTACTTGCCCTTCCGGACCAGCTCGGTCGCCTGACTGGCGTCCTCCACGGAGATCGAGGTCTCGTCCGGCTTCCCGAGCCCCGACAACACGTGCTTCGCGGACGCGAGGAGCTGCTTGCCATCCGGCGTAGAGGTGTTGATCGCGCTCAGCGAGACGGAATCCCGCCCCTTCACGAGCTCGTCGGGGCTCTTCAGCACCTCGCCGAGCCACTGCGTGGCCGCGACGATCTCCGGCGCGCGAACGCGTCCGTCGTCGTCGGTGTCCAACAGATCCAGCGTGCGTTCATCGAAGTGAAGCCCCTGGACCGGACAACTCAACGCCACCCACAGCTTCTGGTCGAGCTGATCGAGATGAACGATGTCGGCGCCCTTGTCGAGACGCACCTGGTCGACCCCGCCGGCTCGGTAGAAGCTCCATCGATGTGAAGCTGTCTTCCCCATTGGTACTCGTTTCTAGTGGCCCTGGCTGCAAACGGAGAGGGTGGGACCCGGTGCCGACGGAACGCCAACTATTCAGGTGTTCGCGACGGAGGATCGGATGCGATCGCCCCGGAGTGAGCCGCCCCGGAAACCCCTGAGCTTTCGAAAACTCGGGACGAAAGTCAAGGTGCGACTAGGCCGTTCCAACGAGGATGTCACCCCGGGGACATCGACCTCGCCCACCGCCTCCGGGACAACCCGGAGGGCAGGACGGAAAAGGTCCCGAGCTCACGCGCGTTCGAACGTGAGTTCTCCGTTGCGGAGAGCGACGCGAACGCGACGAAGCTCGTTCTCCGACTCACGCAACACGAATGCGGCGAGCGGCTGTCGGACTTCGTGATCGACGACGCGGCGAAGCTCGCGCGCGCCGAAGACATCACTCTCCCCGAGCTGGGTCAAGTGGCCGTAGACCTCGGTGTCGAGTTCGAGCTCGACCCCACGCTCGCTGAGCCGCGCTTCGATCTCGCGAACGTGATGATCGATGATGCGGCGCAGCGAATCGGTCCCGAGGGTCGTGAATCGAACGATCTCGTCGATGCGATTCACCAGCTCCGGGCGCAGATACGCCGTCAAGGCTCGACGGAGATCGATGACCGGCGGCTCCGTCGAGGAGTCCGGCGCCCCCGAGGTCGGGAAGCCGACACGGTTCGGCTCCGCGGCCGGCGTCGGATCGATGTTGCTGGTCATGATCACCACGGCCTGCGTGAAGTCGGCCGTGTGACCGTGCGAGCCGGTGAGGCGTCCTTCGTCGAAGATCTGCAGGAAGAGATCGAACAACTGCGGGTGCGCCTTCTCGATCTCATCGAACAGCACGACGCAGTGAGGATGCGTCCGGACCGCGGAGATCAGCAACCCCTCCTCTTCGTACCCGACATACCCCGGAGGCGCGCCGATCAGCTTGGCGGCGGCGTGCGACTCGGCGTACTCCGACATGTCGAAGCGGATCAGCCGCTTCTCATCACCGAACAACTGCGCGGTGAGCGCCTTGGCCAGTTCGGTCTTGCCGACCCCCGTGGGCCCGAGGAACAGGAACGAGCCGGTCGGGCGGCCGGGAGCCGCGAGGCCCGCCCTCGCGGTCAGCACCGCGCGTGACACGACGGCCACCGCGTGGTCCTGGCCGATGACCCGCTCGCGGAGACGCTTCTCGAGGTTGAGGAGGCTGCGCGCGGACTCGCCCTCGAGCCGATCGAGGGGGATCCCCGTCCACTGGGAGACCGTTCGCACGACCGCCCGCACATCGACGCGCGTACCGTCCGACGTGATGATCCGCGATGCATCGCCCTCCTCGGGGCGGAACTGCTGCAGTCGTCGTCGCGCACAGGATTGGTCGAGTGCGTCGATCGCCTTGTCGGGCAGCCGGCGCTCCGGGAGATGTCGGATGGTCAGATCGACGGCCGCCGTCAACGCGTCGTCGTCGATGCGGACCTGGTGATGGAGCTGGAGGGACTCCTTCACCGCGGCGAGGATCTTCAGCGAGTCATCGCGCGAAGGCTCCTCGACCAGCACCGCCTCGAAGCGACGATCGAGAGCGGCGTCCTTCTCGATGAACCGCCGGTACTCCGCGATCGTGGTCGCCCCGATCACGCGAAGCTCCCCTCGAGCCAGGGCTGGCTTCATCATGTTCGAGGCGTCGAGGGAGTCGGACGAGCTCGCTCCCGCGCCGACCAACGTGTGGAGCTCATCCAGGAACAGCACCGTCCCGGGGCTCTCCTGAACCTCTTGGAGGATGCCGGTCAGGCGCTCCTCGAACTCGCCGCGGAACTTGGTGCCCGCCACGAGGGAACCGACCGAGAGCTCGACGACGCGCCATCCGCGGAACGGCTCGGGACAATCGTCGCGCACGATGCGCTGCGCGAACCCCTCGACGACCGCGGTCTTCCCGACGCCCGCCTCGCCGACCAGCACCGGGTTGTGCTTGTTCTTCCGCAGCAGCACCTGCTCGAGGAGCAGCAGCTCTTGCTCTCGTCCGATCACCGGACTGAGCGCACCGGTTCGAGCCAATGCGGTCAGGTCTCGGCCGAACTTGTCGATCGTCGGCGTGTTGGTCGGCTTCGGCTCCGGCTCCCGCTTGAGCTCCGACTGCAAGGAGACCAGATCGACGCCGAAGCCGCGCAGCAGTCGGACCGGGACGCTCCTCCCCTCGCGGAAGATCGCGTCGAGGATGTCCACCGGCTCGACCGCCGGCCTGCCGCGTTGCTGCGCGATCTGCCCGGACAGTTGGAGCACCTCGTGGCAGCGCGGCGTGTAGATCAGCTCGTCGCCCCAGTTCGCAGCCGCGTTCGGGGCGTCGTCGGACATGACCTCGCGGAGCCGAGCGACCTCGACGCCCGCGCTCGAGAGCGCCGGCCCCAATCCGATCTCTCTCTTCTCGGCGAGACCGAGGAAGAGGTGTTCGACTCCGAGATACTGGTGGTCGACCTGGGACGTCTCGTTCGCAGCGTCGGCCAACAGCTGGACGGAGGCGGGAGAGAGCTTGGGGAGATACATGGTGTTCCGATCGTCAGCGGGGCATGAACTCGAGTGAAGTGGTGCCGACCGTGAAGATCGTCCCGGGGTCGATCCGAGCGCGCTCCTGGATCTTCTCGTCGCCGACGAACGTGCCGTTGCGGCTCTCGAGATCCTCGACGTAGGCGACGCCCTCCTCACGAACGATTCGAGCGTGATGCCCGGAGACCATCGGATCGAGCGAGAGGACGAGGGTGTTGTCCTCCGCACGACCGAGAGTCAGCAGATCGCCGAGCACGTGACGCCGGAGGCCATCCATCGGACCACCGACGACCTCCACCCAGATCGGGCCGACCTGTTGGACCCGCTCCTGGAGGCGGGCGCGGGGCCGCTTCTCGAGCAGCACCGTGTCCTGCGGACGGGCGAGCTCTTCGTTGTGACTGTCGTCCGACATGATCGCTCCTCGCTCGCGGCGGGTCGGCCCCAGGTCCATCGTGCATCGAGAATCGACGACTCCCGGGCTCGACGAGGTCGAGCGTCACCGAAGAGTCGCTTTCCCTGGGGAGTAGCCCGAAATTGTAAAGGGATCCGGATCGGGCCCACAAGCAACGCCATGCGAATCCCGACGCGGTCCTCCGGTGGTCCGGCGCCTTCGTCCACCGAAGCCCGCGGTTCGACGGGATCTGCCCTCCGCCCCCGAAGAGTGGTAGCCTCGATCCCTCCTCGGTGGAGGCGAGCGTCCGGACGACGGTGGTCAGCCCCTTCGAGAGAAGCAACCGAGCCGACGTGTCGCGGCGCGCCGGCAACGCCGAGGATCGGCGCGCCCGCGCCGGGTCACCCGGAACCGCTCGATCGAGGAGATTCCAACATGCCGTTCGTGAGATCGTTCGCCCTGCTGCTCACGGTACTCCCGACCTCGGTCGCGGGCGCGCAAACGCCGGGGACGACGGTGATCACCCACGGATTCCAAGCGACCGCCGATCTCCCGGAGTGGCCCGCGGTGCTCGGGGCGGCGATCGGCGTCCGGGCGAGCGACTTCGGACTCGCGACCCAGATTCTCCAGTACCAACCGGTCGACGGCAGTTGGAGTCTCGTCGCCGGCGCTCCGACCGCCGACGCCCATCTGGTGCTGGTCATCGACTGGTCGGATGACTCGGCATACATTCCCGGCGTCGTCGACGATCGGATCGGGACGGCGGAGGCGGCCGCGGATGCGATCTGCGCGGCGCTGCGCGACGCGGCGCTCCCTCCCGAAGTGCAAGGCGGCACGCTCCTCGTCCGCCCCAACGGCGAACCACGCGCTTTGCACTTCATCGGCCACAGTCGCGGTTGTTCGGTCAACAGCGAGATCGTTCGACGGCTCACCGCGGACGGCGTCGATGTCGATCAGGTCACGACGCTCGATCCGCATCCCGTGATCGCCCTCGCCGACCCGGAGCCCCGCACGTGGACGGGGACGAGCTGGGCCGACAACTACTGGCGCGCGGATGGTTGCGACATCGACATGGGCTGCTTCGGCTTCGATTTCGACGGCGCACCGATCCCGGGATCCTTCGACGTCCCCCTCGAGATCCTCGAGGATCTCAGTTTCATCGACAACCGACTCGCGGCGTGCAGCCTCGAGCACGTGCTCGTGCACACCTGGTACCACGGGACCGCAGACCTCTCCGCGAGCGACGACGGAGACTGCTCGATCGATCGCGGAGAGTGGTACACGTCGGCAGGGGTCGGCGACGGTTTCTACTACGCGCGTTTCGGAGGAGGCGTGGCGGATCGACCCTGCGGTCCCCTCGGCGGATGCGAGGACGCGGGTCGCATCGATCCGACGCCGGCTGCGACGGTCTTCGACGGGGACTTCGAGAGTGGCGCGGGTCAGCCGGCGGGGTGGCTCTGGCACGGCGGCGGAGGCGATGGGGAGATCCTCGACGACGGCGTCGATCGTTTCCTCCGACTCTCCCCCGGGTCGATCTCTCGACGTCACAATCGCCTGCGGATCGCCGTCGGCGCCGACGCCGTCACCCATCGTTGGCGCGTCGTCGCGCCCGGCGACGGCGCGGATGCACTCGAGCTCCGACTCGCCCGCGACGGGGTCGTGACCTCACTCGGCACGGTCGCGATCGGCGCGGCGTCGACCGGTTGGCTCGTCGGCGACTGGCCGCTCCCGATCGGCCTCGCGCTCGACCGAGCGTACACGCTCGAGTTCACTCTGGTGCAGGGGACGGCGACGGTCGACATCGACGACGTCGCGTGGGAGAGCGCATCGGGCCCGTCCTTCATCCGCGGAGACTGCAACCAGGATCTCGGCCTCGACGTCTCGGATGCCGTGGCGTTCCTCGATGCCTACTTCGTGGGCGCGGGCCCCGTGGACTGCGAGGCGGCGTGCGACACGAACGCGGATGGCGCGCTCGACATCGCCGATCCCGTCTTCGCGCTGCAGTATCTCTTCTCCGGTGGCCCCGCTCCCACGACACCGTTCCCCGGGTGCGGCACCGACGCGACGACGACGTTGTCCTGTGCCTCCGCGGCGTGCCCTTGAGGCGTCACCTCTCGGTACCCCGCGAAGCCCCCCCGACTCCAGACTTCTCCTCATCTCGTGAAGGTCTCTCATGCGCATCGCCACGTGGAACGTCAACGGACTCCGCTCGCGGCTCGACTTCGTCCGCCTCTGGTTGCGGGAACGGCGACCCGACCTCGTCGGGCTCCAGGAGATCAAGGCGACGGAAGACCAGTTCCCCTTCGAGGAGTTCGAGGCAGAGGGGTACCGGGCGGAGTTGCACCTGCAGAAGGCGTGGAACGGGGTCGCCGTGCTCGCCAAGGAGCCGCTCGAGGTGACCCAGCGGGGACTTCCCGGTGAGGATGCGATGGGGGCGCGGCTCCTCGCGGCACAGACGCGAGGGATCCACTTCGTGACGATCTACGTTCCCAACGGAAAGACCGTGGAGCACGAGGACTTCCCCTCGAAGCTCCAATGGTTGGGGTCGCTCCGGCGATACCTCGAGGACCATCACCGACCGAACGACCCCGTCGTCCTCTGCGGGGACTTCAATCTGTGCCCGACCGAGCTCGACACCTGGCACGAGGATCCCACTCGAATCTTCCACACGCCGGAAGAGCGGCGACTGTTCCGCGGACTCGAGGAGTGGGGATTCACCGACCTGTTCCGACGGCACCATCCCGACGCGAGGGAGTACTCGTGGTGGGACTATCGCGGAGGCGCCTTCCACCGCCGGCAGGGGCTGCGCATCGACTTCCTGCTCGGGACGGCGTCGGTCGCGGATCGCATCGAGTCGGTCGAGATCGACCGCGACTATCGGAAGAAGAGGGACGGCCTCACGCCGAGCGATCACGCCCCCGTCCTCGCCGACCTCGACGACCGCTGAAGCTCAGCGCTGCCGAGGCCCAGCGATGAGGATTCTCAGAGATACGGCATCGCCGGAGTCTTCCCGGCCAGTCGTGCGTAGACGCTCAGCGCGCCGCGGTGATGCGCGGTGTGATCGGTGATCGCGCCTCCGACGGCGTGACGGGGTTCCCCGCCCATGATCATGCCGGGAGCGATCGGTTGTTGGAGCTCGTCCCAAGGAGTCTCGGCCAGCTTCTGGAACAGCTCGTCGAACGCTCGCCCGAGCCACTCGCGCGCCTTGCCGAGCGAAGTGACCGCCATGACCTCTCGGGCGTGCTTCTCGAAGTCCATGTCGAAGCCGGTCGGGGAGAAGATGCCCTCCCGAAACCAATCGACGGTGTGCGCGACATGAGCGACCTGCTGGGCCGCGTTCATGCAACCCTCGGCGGGACAGACCGCGGAGTCGGACTCGTCGAGACAGGCGGTTCCTCGATCGAAGAACTGACGGGCGTCGCGGATCGTGCACAACAACTTCTCGTGGCTCATGGGTCTCCTCTCTCCGGTGGACGCGCCCGAGGCGCAAAGGGAACGCAACGGGCTGCTACTCATGGACCACGCGGCGAGAGGCCGCAAGCCCTTCGCACGTCCGCGCACCATTCGCCGCCGGGGAGGAGTGGATCGACCGGGCCTCACGACGGTCGTCTCCCTTGAGTGCCACCGCGTCTTGAGTTACATTTCGCGGTTCGACGGTCCGAGCACCGAGACTCGCGGTCGCGCTCCCCAGCCCTCGTGGTCCGGTCCGGCGCAACGCCAGCTGTCGCCCTGCCCTCCCGTCGCTCTCCTTGGCTCGCTACCGAATCCGCGACCGTCGCGACTCGGTGCGGGCGCGTTTCTTTTCGAAGGCCGAGGATCTGGCATGCACACCATTCGACCGGCACGCCTCAAGCCGGGTGTCGACGCTTCGCAGCTCCCGCAACCCGAGAGCCACGACACCGCCGACGGCGGCCGCACCCTTCGCGGGGAAGCGTTGATCTTCTGGGATCCGAACCGACCCGGTCAGAAGCTGGATGCCATCGACACCGACCAGATCACGCCCGCCAAGGACTGCGTGTCCGAGAGCCTGGATGCGCTCGACGAGAAGTGGAAGGAAGGCGCGTTCCGCTACTTGATGCCGGACTTCCGGAAGCGGGTCCATTCGGGACAGACCTTCGTGATCGCGGGCGAACGATTCGCGATCGGCTCCTCGCGCGAGATGAGTCCGGCCGGGTTGAAGGCGGTCGCCGAAGAG
>JAGQRC010000238.1 GCA_020425835.1 Planctomycetota bacterium
GTTTGTTTCCTTTCGCACGGATCGACACGGACGCGGTGGCGTCCGCCCCCCCATGCGAGGGGCGCCGCCCACCGGGGCCACGAAATCGTCGCGGTCCGTGACAGAGACGTTCCAAAGCCTTTTATCGCATGCGGTTGCGGAATCCAACTCCCAGCCGACTTCTCCGGGAGCCGCCCGGTTCCGCGAGGCGGAACGGTATATTGGCCGGTTTCCACCCCACCCCCTCCCCGGTCGAGGAACGGTCCGTTGGCGGCGAACGACACCCCCGAGATCGACTGGCACCGACTCAAGGCGATCGTCGCCGACGCGCTCGATCTCGAGCCGTCGCATCGCCGCGCGTTCCTGGAAGCGGAGTGCGACGGGAGCGACCCGGCACTCCTCCGACAGGCCCTGGAGCTCGTCGCTGCAGGGGACGCCGCCGGCGACGCCTTCCTGGCGACCGAGGCCGCGCCGTTCCCGCCCGTCGCGACAGCCAGAGGCGCGGGACGCTCCGAGCTGTTCGCACCGGCTCGAGCCGACGATGGGGTCGGTGAGCGGATCGGCAACTATCGCGTGTCTCGCTATCTCGCTGCCGGCGGCATGGGCGTCGTGTACGAGGCGGTGCAATCGGCGACCGGGCGCCGCGTCGCTCTCAAGCTGATGCGGCAGCAGTTCCGGCCCGGGGACCTCGGGTCCGAGGACTCCGATTCGAGCGCGCTCCGTTTCCAGCGTGAGGTCGAGGCGCTCGGCCGTCTTCAGCACGAGTCGATCGCCCAGGTGCTCGATGCCGGCTTCTTCCGCGATGCCGATGAGCGCGAGCACCCCTACTTCGTGTTGGAGTTCATCGACGGGGAGAACCTGACGAGGCACGCCGCGACGATCTCCGAGGAAGAGCGGCTGCACCTGTTCATCCAGATCTGCGACGGCGTCCAGCACGCGCACGAGCGCGGGGTCGTCCACCGCGACTTGAAGCCGGACAACATCCTCGTCACCGCGAAGGGGCGGGCGAAGATCCTCGACTTCGGGATCGCTCGGATCGTCGATCCCGACGCCACGGCCGCGACGACCTCGGTGACCCGGACGGGTCAACTGCTCGGCACGCTCGCCTACATGAGCCCCGAGCAACTCGACGGCGACGCGAGAAGCGTCGACCGTCGCAGCGACGTGTACGCGCTCGGGGTCATCCTCTACGAACTCCTCGCCCGTCGGCTTCCCTTCGATCCTCGACACCGGACCCTGCTCGAGACCGCCCGCTGGATTCGCGAGGTCGACGCCGCGCCCCTCGGCTCGGTCGACCGATCGTTCCGCGGAGACCTCGAGACGATCACCGCGAAGGCGCTCTCCAAGGATCCGAGTCGACGGTACGCGACCGCGTCGGAGCTCGCGGACGATCTCCGGCGCTACCTGCGCGACGAGCCCATCGCGGCGCGTCCACCGACGACCTGGTACCAGCTCTCGAAGTTCGCGCGCCGGCATCGCTGGCTCGTCGGGAGCGTCGTCCTCGCGTTCGTCCTGCTCGCCCTCGGGACGATCGGCACGGGCTGGGGCTACTTGCGCGCGCTCCACGAGCAGGAGCTCGCTCGGATCGACCGAGATCGCGCGGTCGCTGCGAAGCACGAGTCCGACGCGGTCAACGAGTTCCTGAGCAACCTGCTCGCATCGACGGATCCGCGTCAACGCGGTCGCGATGTTCGCGTCCGCGAGATCCTCGACCTCGCCAGTGGCGAGATCGACGAGCGCTTTCGCGATCTCCCGTCGGTCGCCGCCCGGCTCCACTCCGTCATCGGGTGGACCTACTACTCCCTCGGTGAGTACGAGCGGGCCTCATCGCATCTCGGGCGCGCGGTGAAGCTCCGCACGTTCCTCGACGGCGACAGCGCCCGCGACACGCTCGAGGATGAGGGACTCTGGGCGCAGGCGCTGATGGCGCTCGACGATCGCGATGGCGCCGGGCGGGTGACGAAAGACCTGCTCGAGAAGGCGCGTCGGTCGTACGACGAGTCCGATCCCGCGTTGTACACGGCGCTCGGCAATCGCGCGCTCTGGTTGGGTTCGGTCGGACGACAGGAGGAGGCGGACGTCTTGTTCGAGGAGGCGATCCGTGGGCTTCGCGAGGCGGGCGGACGCTACGACGAGTTCATCCTGAGCTCGATCAACAACCACGCGATCGTGGTCGCGCACCGGGGTCAGCACGAACTCGCGGTCACCATGCTGACGGAACTCGTTCGTCTCCGCGAAGCCCAGCTCGGCGCGGATCACGCTTCGACGTTGATGGCGCGACTCAACCTCGCGTTCGCGCTCGCCGACGTCCAACGCTATGACGAGAGTCTGGAGCTCTTCGAGCGGTGGCTCCCGGTGGCCGAGCGCGTCTTCGGCTCCAAGCACCCCAACTTCCTCAGCCACCTCGGAAACCTCGGTTCGGTCTACTCCAGCCTCGGGCGACCGGAGGAGGCGATTCCGATCCTGCGTCGGGTCTACGCGGCGCGTGTCGAAGTGCTCGGCCCCGATCACACCGACACGTTGATCACGCTGAACAACCTCTGCGTCGCGCTGATGTACCTCGAACGTTTCGATGAGGTCGAACCGCTGGCGCGTCAGCTCGTCGAGGGACTCGAGACATCCGTCGGCACCGAAGACTATCGCTACTGGGGCGCGGTCGGGACCTTGGGGAGCGCGCTGACCGGCCTCGGCCGGGATGAGGAGGCGGAGAAGTGGCTTCGCCTCACGCTCGGCTTCCAGCGGGAGCAGCTCGGGGCAGATCATGTCCAGACCATCATCAGTGCCAACAACTACGCACAACTGCTGCGTCGGATCGGCCGGCTGGAGGAGGCGGCGGGTCGGCTGAAGGACGTCGCCGATCGATTCGCCCGAGTCGCTCCGACCGACGCTCGGACCCGCTCGATCTTCCGGTTCAACTACGGTCGCGTGCTCTTCGAGCTCGATCGCTTCGACGCGGCGATCGACGAGCTTCGTCGCGCCGAAGCGCTGAGCCGCGAATCGTGGGGACCCGAGCACGAGAAGACCCGACGCGTGACCGAACTCCTCCAGCGTGCGATCGAGCACACCACCGCTCTCGGGAAGGATGCACCCGAGAGGACTCCGGAGGACGAACCCACGGCCGAGGAGGTGACGCATTGAGCGAACCCGCCGACGAACTCCCCGATGCCCAGAGCGGTCCCGAGAACGTGACGCGGTTGATCCGAGCCGTCGAGCGCGGGGAAGGGGGAGCGACCGACGAGCTGTTGGTCGCGGTCTACGACGAGCTCCGCAAGCTCGCGCGCTCCCGGATGCGTCGCGAGCCGGCCGGCCACACGCTGCAGGCGACCGCGCTCGTTCACGAGGCGTACCTGCGCATCCTCGGGGGAGACGAAGGCGCGCACTGGGATCACCGCGGTCACTTCTTCGCGGCGGTCGGCACGGCCATGCGGCGGATCCTCGTCGAGCGCGCCCGCCGCTACCGAGCGTTGCGACACGGTGGCGAGCGCGCGCGTGTCGAGTTCGAGGATGAGCTCGCGATCGAACCGCCGCCGGGTGTCGACCTCGTCGCGCTCGACGATGCCCTCGAGAGCCTCGCCCGGCAGGACCCACGCATGGTGGAGATCATCAATCTCCGCTATTTCGCGGGACTCAGTGTCGAGGAGACCGCCGCGGCGATGGGCATCTCCGATCGAACCGTGAAGCGGGAGTGGTCGGTCGCGCGCGCCTGGTTGTACAAGGCCCTCGGAGGAGAGTGACGACGGCGGTGCGCTACCGGAGCCCGTTGAAAAACCCATTCCGGCCGAGAGCCCAAGCTTCCGTCGGCCAGCACTCCCGCCGAAACTCGACGTATCCACCAATACGCCTGCGTTTCGTCGGAAGCACTGGCCTCGGAATTTCGAACTCTCTGCACGAAAGCAGTTTTTCAACGGACTCCTAGCGGAGCCAACTGCGCCCCGTTCCCGCCAGGGTGAGGACCATCTGTCGGCCGACGTAGGGTAGCAGGCCTCACCCGCTGATCGTCCGCGCCCCGATCGTCGGACGACCCGGGAGGCTGGTGTACAATCGAAGCTCGAGGCTCTCCACGGAATCGAAGTCGATGGCCCAGGCATGGAAACGCCGATGACCGAGAGCAGTGCGCTCGAGCGTCTCTTCGACGAACTCGTCGACCTTTCACCCGAAGAGAGAGCTCAACGGGTTGCCGCGATCCGTGCCGTCGATGCCGCGCTCGCGGAGGAGTTGGTCGGTCTGCTGGCGTTCGATGACCCGAACGTCCGGGACGGTCGAGGACTGACCCTTCGTCCGTCCATCGGCTCGCCACCGCGGGTCGTCGGCTCGTTCGAGATCGAACGTGAGTTGGGGACCGGGGGGATGGGTGTCGTCTATCTCGCCCGTCAGTCGGCTCCAGTTCGGCGTCCGGTGGCGTTGAAGGTGATCCGCTCGGCGTTGCCGAGCCCGGAGCTCGATCGTCGCTTCGAGCTCGAGCGCGAATCGCTGGCGCGAATGTCCCATCCCGGCATCCCTCGTTTGCTCGACGCGGGGCGTTCGCCCGATGGGGAGCTCTACTTCGCGATGGAGTACGTCGACGGCGTGCGGATCGACGAGTGGTGTGATCGTCGGAGTGCCGGACTCCGCGATCGGGTCCGACTCTTCGTGCTCGTTTGCCGTGCCGTCCAGCACGCTCACGAGAAGGGAGTCATCCACCGCGACATCAAGCCGAGCAACGTCTTGGTGTGCATCGAGGATGGACAACCCCAGCCCAAGCTCATCGACTTCGGTATCGCGCGGTCTCGGGAGGCCGACTCCACCGAGATCACCGCCCAAGGGCAATGGCTCGGGACGCCGGAGTACATGAGCCCGGAGCAACTCCAGCGCGACTCGTCCGCGATAGGGACTCGAAGTGACGTCTACGGGTTGGGCCTTCTCCTCTACGAGCTGGTCACCGGAGACTTGCCCTTCGATCGCGAGCTCGTCCGTCACGGGGGACCGCGCGAGGTCGAGAGGCAGATCGTCGAGCAACGATTTCCCAAGGCGAGCACTCGAGTCTCCGATGCGATCGCCAAGGCGCGGTCCACGACCGTTGCGACCCTTCGCCAGGAGGTGCTCGGGGACCTGGACAATGTCCTCCAACGCGCACTGGAGAAAGACCCCCAACGGCGCTATCCATCACCTCTCGCGCTCTCCGAGGATCTCGATCGCTTCCTGGCCGACGAGCCCGTCACCGCGACGCCGCCGAGTCAGGTCTACCTGCTTCGCAAGTTCATCCGCCGCCACCGCGGAGTCGTCGCGGGAGTCTCGGCGTTCGTGCTCGCTCTCATCGGCGGGCTGCTCGGTACGACGATCGCGACGATCGAAGCCCGCAATCAGGCCGGGCGCGCGACGGAGGCCGCTCGAGAGGCCGAGCGCAACTGGGGCGAGGCTGTCCGCGTCACGTTGTTCCTCGAACGGATGGTCACGACGCCGGTCGATGAGCTCGATGGGAAGGAGACGACGCTTCGGGAGGCCGTGGACTCCGCCGCACGACGCATCGATCTCGATCTGGGCGAGGAGCCCCGCGTGGCGGCGGGCGTCCACCATGCGGTGGGGCGCGCCTATCTCGCGCTGCGGGATCTCGACAGCGCGCGGATGCACCTCGAGCGAGCCGTTGCGTTGAATCGGCCCTGGGCGTCGTACAGCCCAGCGCGGACGGCGCTCCATCGAGTCTGTTGTCAAATGCTGTCCGAAGTCGAGCGGCGCGATTCTGATTTCGAGCGTGCGATGCGATGGGTCGATGATGGATCGGCCCCGCCGGCTTGGGATGACGACGAGGACCTGAATCTCCGACGCGCCCTCGATCTCGCCCGCGGCAGGGTGCTGATGGGTTCGGGTCGGCTCGACGAGGCGGAGTCGATCCTGACCGAGGTGCTGAGCCGTGACTCCGACACCGAGCTCCTTCGCGAGGGACTCGCGATCCGATCCGACCTCGCGCTCATCCGAGGCGAGCGAGGGGATCGAGACGGCGCCGAGCGCGCGTTGCGGGAGGTCCTGGAGCGACGCCTCGCACTTCTCGGCGGCGGCCATCAGGAGATCGCTCGGTCCTACCTGAATCATGCGGCATCGCTGCGGAACCTCGGTCGCTCGGACGAAGCCGCGGAGCAGTACCGCCGTGCCGCCGACACGGCGAGGAGCATCTGGGGGGAGACCAGTCCCGAGCTCGCGCAGTCGCTCCAGGGGCTCGGGCACCTCGACCGCGCCCCGGACCGTCGGATGTC
>JAGQRC010000239.1 GCA_020425835.1 Planctomycetota bacterium
CACCCCGATCGGTGTCCCCTGGACGTCGATCGTCTGGACCTCGAGCAGGTCGGGGTCGAACTCGAGGGTCGTGGTGAAAGCGACGATCGACTGGTGATAGCTCCCGACGATGTAGTGGGAGAACGTCGCCCCCGCATCGACGACCGCATTCGTCGCGCGCATGCGCATCGTGGGCTCGGTGACGGTGAACGTCCCGCCGACCCGTTCCGGGGTCGTCGTCGTGCCCGTGGGATCGGAGAAGACCGCCTCGACCGGGGGGGAGCCGACGGACTGCGGGATCACCAACGAGTGTACACTGCCCACCACGGCATCGTCCGAAACCTCGTAGGTCGCCTTGGCGATGGTGAACTCGAAGCCCGGAGGTAGCGGTCCGCTGAACGGCGGGAAGAAGTCGACCACGACACCGAGGGTCCAGCTGCCGATGACGTTGTCGATGTTCGGGGACCAGAAGTCGACGCCTGCGCTGTCGCTCCCCACGACACTCGCCGAGAGCGCCTGGAGTACGGACGGGTCGAAGAGCAGGCCGAACTGGTATCCGCCGAGCGGTGTGTGGCTCGTCGCGAAGATCTGGTGCTGGGCGGTCTCGCCCGGTCCGCCGACGAAGTCTCCGGCTCGGATCACCTCCGAGGTGTCCCCGAGCAAGCAGAGGAGGTAGGCGGAGATCAGCTCTCGACGAGAGAACACGCTCGGCTCGAGTCCCCCGAACTCGTGGCTGACGGCGAGGGTTCGATAACTCGGCGTGCTGCGGAAGACGGCGGTGGAGTAGGCCGGTGCGATGTTCTGGAGCACCGAGACCGCACCGCCCGTCGGTGTGAGCCGGTCGATCGACACGGCGTCGCCGATGTACTCGAACGAGAAGGCACCGAGATCGCACGCGGTCGACCCGCTGCCGACGATGGTCGTCAGGTCGCTCGATCCATCGCTGGTCGCGTTGACCCCGAAGTAGTCGATCAGCGCCGGCGATCCGTCGAGGAACCAGAAGTCGCCTCCTTCGACGTAGAGGGCGGCCGAACCCGAGTTCAGGTACTCGACGAGCAGCGCGGTCTCATCGACGGTCGGCACGTGACGATCGGGGAACACGCCGAGATGCACCCAGACCGAGTCGAAGTCGGTCAGAGGCGGAGCCGACAGCAGATCGGTGACGAGGAGGGGATGGCGCCGGGCCTCGATCAACGTCTCGACGATGTCCGTCCCGCCGGACAGGGTGTCGGATGGCGCCCACACCAAGTCGGTCAGGTTGTTCGCGACCAGGACCTCGCACGTGATCTTGGGTGAGGTCGTGCCGCCGCTCGACCCGTACAGGCTGTATTGAACGGTGCCGTCGGGGGGAGCCGTGTCGGTGAAGTGAGTGGAGTCCCCGGGCAGCACGGCGATGATCGCGCCATCGCGCAGGACGACGATGGCGAGGTACTGCGCCTCGTCGTCGATCCCCCAGACCAGGTCGACCGAGTCTCCGCTGGCGAAGCAGTCGAGGCCGACCGGCGGAAGTACGGGGAACAGCGAACCGATCAGCTGGAAGATGTTCAGCCGACCGTGCCCCATGAAATCGTCCGGTCCGACCGTGTCCTCGAACGGCAGGCCGACCTCATCGTCGGCCGTCTCGTGGAGACGCGCTCTCACCTCTTCCGCCGTGAGGCCGGGGTTGAGGGAGAGGAGCAGCGCCGCGGCTCCGGCCACCAAGGGACACGCGGCGGAGGTCCCGTTGAAGGAGGGGAGCGTGTCGGTCGGGTTCTGGCCCGCCACGCCGACGTTGTCCGTCGTGGGGAGCCAGATTCCCGGCGCGACGAGATCCAACGCCGGACCCACCGCGCTCGCCCAGGACGACACCCCGTCGCACGAGAGCGCGCTCTTGCGCTCATCGCACGGACTCGACGCGCCGACCGCGATCGTCGAGGGATAGGCCGCCGGGTATTGGACGGCGCCCGAGTTGCCGGCCGAGAACACCACGGGGCAACCGAGCCCACCGCGACCGAAGTCCGCCGCGTACTCGAGCGCGAGACTCTGCGTCGGGGTCGGCGGGAGGCCACCCCACGATGCGCTGATCACGTCCGCGTGGTCCGCGGCCCAGGTGATGGCATCCGCGACCCAGAGGCTCTGGGTGAACAGAGTTCCGTAGCCGACACGAACGGGAACGATGCGACAGTTCCATGCGGTGCCGGCCACCCCGAGCGAGTTGTCGCCCACGGCTGCCGCGAGCCCGGCGCATGCGGTGCCGTGGTAGTCCTCGGGTCGGGGTGACCCGGGAACGCCGGTCGGCGGCGCCTCGTCTGTCGCGTCGTGCCCTCCGTCCAGGTTCGGGAGGAGGTCGGGGTGCGTGAGGTCGACTCCGTCATCGAGAACGGCGATGCGGATCGTCGGCGATCCCGTCGTCAGCAACCACGCGTCCGGCGTGTGGACGTCCGCACCCGGCAGACCACCGTACTGTCCGTCGTTGTCGTGACCCCACTGGGAAGGGAACCACGGATCGCTCGGTTCGCTGTGCGGTTGGGTTCGGTAGAGGAACGCGGGGTGTGCTCCGACGATCTCGGGCCACTCGGCCAGCGTGCGAGCGCGTTCGAACGCACGACTCGGTGGTGCGGCATCCCGAGGCTGGACGACCAGAAGTCGGGGGAGCCGATCGAGTCCCGGGAGCACTTCGTAGCCGGCGCGCAGGAGTCGGGTCCGCACCGACGCCGATGCGACGTCGTCGGCCAGGCGTAGGCAGATCTCGGGGCGCGTCGCGATCCGCGTCTCCCCGTAGTTGTAGACCGGTGAGGCCCATTCGACCGCGGCCTCCTCGGCGAGATCATCCAGGAACGCGACGCGAGTCTCGGCACTGCGCGATGAGAACCGAAGGAACCAGGCCCGCGGGCTCGCCGTGGCTTCGAGCTCGGGCGCGAGCTCACCCCGGCGAGCCGCGACTCGCGCGACGACTCGAGTCGCAACCTCGGACGCGTCGCCCTGAGCGTCGACGACGACCCAGCCGAGATCGCCGGACAAGGGCAGTTCGATCGCTTCGCCGCAGTAGTCGTAGCTCGCCGACGGTGTCGAGACCGGCTCCTCGGATTCGTCGGCCGCGAACAGCGCGGGACCCGCGAAGAGGAACGCCAGGACGACGAGGCCCAGCGCGACGGCGCGCGCCCGGCGAGGATGGCGTTGCGGGAAGATGTTCGAGAGTTCATCGAGAGACGCGGGACGGCGCCCTCGATCATCGAATCGACCCACGGAGAGAGCTTTCGCGAAGGAGCGGTTTCTTCGAGAGCCACGAGGGGTCTTGGGGGGAATCGCTCACGCGGTGCGGGCATCCCAGCCAGGGCCCTGTGCGAGGCGCACCATCGATACGGCCAGGATCGACGGGCGCTCGGCTCTGCCAAGCGTACCGCCGGGGTTCACTTCCATCAATTCGTGGCTCTCCGAGCTTCCGGCGGTCGGGCTGGCGTGCGGCGATCCGACCCGTCTCAGCGATCTTCCCGCGGCCATTCCGGTCGCCGCGCGAACCACCAACGACCGTCCTGCCGACGCGCCCTCCGGTAGCCCAGCGAGGGCAGGAGCTCGTCGCGGAGGAACGAGTCGACGCCGGGCTCGGCGACCAGAACCTCGTGGTCGGCGAAGCCCACAGCGCGCCCGTCGCGCACGCGGTGGAGGCCGGGCCACAAGCCGAGGAAACGGTCGAGCCCGATTCGGCGCGCGAGCAGGAGGAGCGCGTCCTGATGCCACGAGATCGGGCGCCCGAGGAAGAAACCGTCGTCACCCAGACCCTGGTAGAGAGGAAGCAGGATGCGGGCGTCCTGTGGCGAATTCACTTCACCCCGCACGTCTCGACCCAACGGTTGCCCTCGCTCGACGCGTGCGAAGTTCGTGTAGCCCGGATGCATCGCGAAGCCGTCGCCCGATCGGAGTCCATGACGGTAGCGGACCTCGAGCAGTCCCGGTTGGTCGTGGGCGATCGTCGTGAGGTAGCGACGGCTTCGGGCCACCTTGCGCCGACTCTCCTCGCCGGAGTCGAGCACGTTCGCGTTCTCGAGCGCGACCCACACGGCGGACTCGATGCAATCGATCGCTGCCGGGTCGTCGTGCTGGCCGCCCTCGACCCCGAGGGTCAAGTGTCCGCGTCCCCCGATCGCCTCGAGGAGCGAACCTTCCAACCGTTCTTCGAGGCCGAGGAGGATGGGGATCGCGAGGCCGCGCACGAAGCCGCGGTTGCGGAGGGTGTCCCCGATGAGACCGAACGGAACGCTCGCTGCCGACGCCGTGTGGAGATCGAGCAGATGGAGCGGGCGCTCCCGGCTGGCACGACGCAGATAGGGCGCGAGCTCTGCGTGCAGCTCGCGGAGCTCCTTCCACTCGGCGCGATCCCTCGCGAGCTCGTCCCCGGCGGGCAGGGTGCCACCGCGATCGTGAGCTTCCTCGAGCCGTCGAACGCGCTCTTCCGTCCACATTCGGTTGAGGTCCCGCTCGAGGAACCGGCGCTTCGCCCAGAGACCGCGGAGGTTTCCGCGCAGGCAGACGACCTCACCCTGGAGGTCGGACTGCACCGTCTGCAGGTGACGGTGGACGCGCTCGAGCGCCCGTACGCCGGCCGGCTCGTTGCCGTGGATCCCCGCAACTGCGACGACGATCGGTCCCCGATCGAGCGGGCCGACTCGACCGATGACGCGGTCCTCGAGGACCACGTGAGCCGGCGTGGGGACGGGGGGGTCCGAGACTCTCACGGGCTGTTCCGCTTCGCGGTGGGTGTCGCAAGCGACGCATGGGTCATTGTCGCAGGAACTCCTCGAGGAGCTGGCGAGCGACTCGGGTGAAGTCCGACTCGGTCACGACGCCGACCAGCTGATCGCCGCTGACCACCGGCAGGCAGGAAACCCCGTGTCGACGCATGGTCTCGATCGCTTCGAGGGACGAGGTCTCCGGTTCGATCGTCACGGGATCCCGCTTCATGATGTCTCGGACCGGAACATCCTCGGGCGGCGCGGTCCCGGTGCGAGGGGATCGTGCGAGGTGACGGATCAGTCGCCGGTACGACACGATACCGACGAGGCGGTGATCGCCATCCTCGACCGGGACGTGCCGGATGCACTTCCAGTCCATCAGGTTGGCCACCAGATCGACGCTCTCCTCTTCGTTCACGGTGATGAGGTCGGTGGTCATGAACTGCTCGACGACGAGGAAATTGTGTTTCCAGCCACCGGACTCCTCGATCGTCGCCAGCGACCACTCGTGCACCGGGCGCTGCCCGAGCTGACGCTCGACGGTGGCCGCCGTGATCGCGACGAACGGCTCACCGCGAGGCGCCCCGGGGCGTCGCTCCATCTGTGCCAGCGAGTCGAGGATCCAGCGGGACCCGGTTCGACGCGAACGGACTCGGGCATCGATGATCCCGAAGTAGTGCTCGATGTGGTCCCGGTTCAGGCCGTGATCCCGCAACGCGTCGGCAGCCAAGGGAATGAGCTCGTCGGTGATCAGCGACTGTGCCGTACACGCCTCGCCGCCCACCCAAGCGAGATGAGCATCGAGCCCGTGCCGCGATGCGGCGACGAAGTTGTTCTTCGCATCGTCGAACGCGAAGACCGAGCGGATGTCCGGGTAGCGCTCCGCGAGGCCGGCCATGAGCCCGAACCAGAACGCTGCGTTGGCGACCTCGTCCGCGGTGCTCGGCCCCGCCGGCAGCACGCGGTTCTCGATCCGGAGGTGGGGGCGTCCGTTGGTGATGCCGTAGCAGGGGCGGTTCCAACGGTAGACGGTGCTGTTGTGGAGGAGCAGCGCGGTGAGGCGAGGAATCGCCCCCGCGTGGAGGCGTTCGAACGCGTCTTCGTCGATCGCGCTCCCGATGATCACTTTGAATCGCGAGATGTCCTCGCGGAAGATCTCGAGCACGCTCTCGTGGATCCAGTCGGTGCCGAAGCTGACGCGAGGCTGGATCTCGCGGATGTGCGTGCCGGCCTTGCGCGTGTCGACCGACTGCTGGAAGAGGGCGATCCGCGTCTCCGCCCAGAGTCGGCGACCGAACAGCAACGGAGAATTGACGGCGGCCGCGAGCACCGGGGCCGTCGCCACCTGAGCGATGTTGTAGAGGCGGGGGAACTCCTCCGGGGTCACCTGGAAGTGAACCTGGAAGCTCGTGTTGCACGCCTCGAGCATCACCGAGTAGTGCTTGAAGTTCAGCTCGTCCAGGCCGCGGATCCTGAAACTGTAGGCGTCGCCACGCTCGCGATTGAGCGCGTCGTTCA
>JAGQRC010000240.1 GCA_020425835.1 Planctomycetota bacterium
CGCCGATGAAGGGATGAGACAGCGCGACATCCACTTGCACGTCGGCGAGCAGGACATCGACATCGATGGCGAGCGAGCTCTCCGTGATCCCGGTCGCGAGGAGCGGTAGCGCGGCGACGCTGCAGCTCTCCGCTCCCGGCTCGTCGACCACCGCGACGTCGCAGCAGGCGGGAACCTGGACGATGCCGGCGACCTCCGGCTCGAGGCAGAGCGACACGAGTTGCTGCGGCTCGAGGCCGGTCACGCTGTGCGAGACGATCTCCCCCACAGCGAAGGGTCCGGGCAACGTCTCGAGCAGCGCACCGTTGCGGAGCAGCCGCAAGGTGTCGTGATCGGCCGCGACCACCCAGCTCACGTCGATCGTGCCCGATCCCGGAGACGAGCTGCACACGAGATCATCGATCGCGACCTGCTGACAGGTGACCTCGATCGCTCCGTCTCCGGTCGCGCCGTTCCAGCCACCGACTTGAACGAGATAGCTCTCGGTCGGGGTGACGGCGAAGGTGACGCGGGTCTGCGTTCCGCAACCCGATGCATCGTCGTTGCACGCGACGGCCGCGGACTCCGGAGGTGGGCAGCCGACCGCCGCCGGATAGACCGCGATCGCGGAATCGTAGGAGGCTTGACCGCACGTGGTGATCGTCGCTTCTCCCACGCAGCTCGGTGAGTAGAGGAACCAGACGTCTCCGCCGATCCCCGCACAACCCGGCGGTCCATCGGTGGTCGATCCGATCGTCGAGTACGGGTAGAGCCCCTCGGTGATCGGCAGCGCGTCGGCGCAGAGATCCACGGCGGAAGGCGGCGCGATCGTGTCGATGGTCAGCGTCCCATCGCCCTCGGCCGCTTGCCAGCCGGCGACCTGAATGCGGTAGGTCTCCCCGGCGACCGCCTCGAACGTCAGGACGGAGTGCGGCCAACAGCCCGGCGCGTCGTCATTGCAAGCGAGCACCGTCATGGCGTCCGGCGGACAACCAGCGGTGGCGGGGTAGACGGCGATGACGGTGTCGTAGGTCGCCGTCCCGCACGTCGAGAGTCGAACGGTCTGTGTCTCGGGCGCGACGAAGTCGAACCAGATGTCGGCGCCGACCGTGACGCACGGGGCCGGTCCGTCCGCCGTCGCTCCGACGTTGGAGTAGGGCGTCGATCCCATCGATATCGTCAGCGCTGCGCCACAGTCGTCGTTGGAGGGCTGGGCGTTCGCACCTCCCCAGCCGATGACCCATGCGACGAGTGTCGCGGTCCCGATCCCGCCGAGCCTCACCACCATGCCGGTTCCTTCCCCTCGGAAACCGGAATGATATCCGCGCACGGCTCTCGACGCACCCGGCGACGGAGATCCCGACGCCGACGCGTTCGCTACGACGACAGGAGTCGGATCGAGAGACCAGTGGTGATCACCGGCTGACCGAACTGCTGCTGGGTCAAACCCTCCAGCAGGACGCCCGATCGCGCGTCGTAGACCCAGCGTCGCAGCCCTCCGCGACCGCGAGAAGCGATGACGACGACCGCGACCCCCGAGACGTCGGGTCCGATGTGCTCGACGACGGTGCGGTCGTGCGTCACCGGATCGTAGTCGATCTCCTGACCGGGGCGGAGCGTCGCGAGTGCGGCAGGTGCGACGATCAACGCGCCGAACTGGGCGGGGCTCGAGTAGCTCTCGAGGCGGACGACGTTGCCGCCCAGGTTTGCGACCAGCTCCTGACGCGTGAGGCCGCCGCCGATGGCGTGGATCGTGATGGAGGCCTGGAACGGCGTCGAGCTCGGTGGCGCGACGCCCATGTCGAGCGTCTGCGCTCCCTGGTAACGGAGCGTTCGGCCATCGAAGGTCGTGGGCAGCGGTGTCTGCGCCCAAGGCAGGTTCAACGCGCGAACGTGGACCCATTGGCTGACGACGATCGTCGAGTCGGTCGAGGTTGCGGGTCCGTAGCGACCGGTCGACGGATCGAACTCGTTGCGGGTCGCGCTCGAACGCATGGTGGCGCTGAACGAGATCTGGAGACCGGTGTCGAGGTCGTACACGTTGGCGGAGGAACTCGAGCTGCTCTTCACCTGGATCATGACCGCGCGAAACGTCCGGCCGTTGTGCTGGTACTGACCGCGCACGATGTTCAGTCCGTCGCGCTCGCCGGTCGGCAAATGGGCGAGAACGTGGGGGTGCACCCAGTACTCGCAGCCGCTCGGGTGACAGACCAGACTGGTCACCGATCCGGGACTCGGAGGCTGGACGGTGCCGTCGCCGTCGTAGTGGCGGACGTCCATCACCACGGCAGTGTCGGTGACGGCGATGACGTCGATCTCCTGGTAGCCCGCCGCGGCACCGCCGGTCGGGACCTCATCGAGGCGAAGACTCCGCCCGTTCTCATCCCGGAACGGCCCGTTCGGATCCTCGTGAACCGTCGATCGACCGGCCGCACCGACCGTGTTCGCGGTGCCGAGCCAGAAAGTCATCCGAGTCCCGGGGCGGATGTTCTCCGGCGCTCGCAGTCCGTCGGCGCCCGGGACCAGCGCGAACATGGGATCGATCGGCGGAGCGAGCGAGGCCGCGGTCGTGCTCGGACCGGGACCCGGAAACGGACCCGGCATCGGCGACGGGCCCGGCCCTGGAGCCGGGACCGGTGCGGCGTTCTCCTTCTGGCAGCGGAACGAGGCCCAGCCCTCGTCGTCGTTCCCGGCGCGACCGACGAACGCGCCCTGTTCGAGCGACGCGACGATGCGCTGCGTCGACACGGGGATCCGCTGCCCGGTCTCCACGATCTCCATCTCGAGCCGCCGACTGGTCAGTTGGAGGCTCCCGGCGTCGAGGGTGCCGTCGAACTCGCCGCGATAGCGCACGGTGACCGGGCGATTCGAGTCGTCCCGGAGCATGAGCTCCGCCTCGGCGCGCGCCGTGTAGCGGGAGTCCTGTTTGGCCACGACGAAGTGGACGGGATAGGACACCGCTGCGCCATTCGCGTCCGTCTCCTCCGCGGTCCCGTGCCACGTCCCGACCCAGGGATCGACCTCCGGTACCGCCCGCGGAGGGCGGAGGAAACCCTGAGCCGCGATCGCCGGGGCCAGTGCCAACGCGATGATCAGAGCGAGCGAGGAGATCGACGTGCGGTTTGGTCTCATCTCGGGTCCCTTCGGTGGTCGTCCGTCACCCCATGCGATGAGCGGGAGTTCCCGGGGCCAGAGAATCCCGAGATTTTGCGACCCCCCGAGCTGGATCGGGAAAGGTCGACGGGATTCGATCGTCGACGTCGTCTCTGGGGCTGTCCCGCGGGACGCCGGAAGCCGGAGCTTCGCGGGCCCGGGACGACTCGGGGGGGTGATGATCGGGAGTGCGGAATGACGAGAGCCATCTCGTTCGGTCTGGTGGTCTGGGCGCTGTGCGGAGTGTGGGGACCGAGGCTGTTCGCCGAAGCGATCGCGGTCGCCGACGCGAGGCGTCCACTCGATCTTCCTGCGGAGCTCGAGCGGGGCGAGGCCGACCCGGTCTCGGCGCCGGAAGCGATCGAGTTCTACGGGACGATTCGGGAGGGAGACGCCTGCATCTTCTGCGTGGAGCGGTCGGAGGAGTTCGGGGCGGATCCGAAGTTCGAGGCGATGAAGGAAGAGCTCCGGCACGCCGTTCAGCAACTCAGCCGTCGCACCGAGTTCGGCATCGTCGCGTACTACTGCGGGGTCATCGCGTTCCAGCCCGGTCCCGTCTTCGCGACACCGGCCAACAAGCTCGCGGCGACCGCGTTCATCGACGCGATGGAGGGGGATGGGCAATCGTTCCCGGCGTACGGCGGTACCGAAGCGCTCCGGCAAGCCCAACAGTCGTCCGCTTCCGGGAAGTTCATCGTGATGGTCGGATACGCTCATCAGTGTATGCCGGAACAGGCCCTGATCGACATCCAGGACAGCAACTACCAAAGCACCCCGATCCACACGATCGTGGTCGGCTCGACCTGCGATCTCTTCTTCTTCCAGCAGTTGGCGACCACCAACGGAGGTTCCTGCGAGAACCTGGTGGACTGAACCCGATTCCCGAAGGTGGAGTCGTCGAGTCTTCGGCGGGGATGGCGGACTCCGGGCGAGCCCGCCGTCTATCGCTCGGAGGCGAAACGCCGGTCCTCGACGACTCTGGCTTCGTTGCAGCTCCTCGAGGGAGTCAGATGCAACCCAAGTCGTCCGGCGTCGGATCGAAGCCGGCGTCGGGGAACGGCGCGACCGGATCGGGACCGGTGAGGAAGAGGTAGTTGAGGAGGATCACCGCGTCGGTGATCTGGATCGATCCGTTGTCGTCGACATCGAGCGCATCATCACAACCGTAGCCCGGGACGTCCTGCTCGAAGAGGATGCTCAGGAACTCGATCACGTCGGCGATCTCCACTTCGAGGTCGCGATTGACGTCGCCGCGCACGAACTCGGAGTAGGGCGAGACCTGGACCACGCAGAGCACTGGGGTCGCGGATGCGCCGGACGCCGTGACGCCGATCAGGGAGTAGAAGTGATCGCCGGCCGGCGGATAGAGGTCGACGTAGCTCGACTCCGCCGCGTCGACCTCGGCCAGGAAGACTCCGCTGCGGAAGATCTGGACGGCGTCCAACGGAGAGGGGCCGGGACTCCACGACAAGGAGACGCGGTTCTCGAGGACGTCGCAATGCAGATTCTCGATCGGGAAGATCGGCACCGGGAAACCGTGCGCGGAGAAGGCGGCGAGGATCGCCTCTTGGTGAGGTGTCCCGTTCGACGGATTCGCGTCATCGTCGTCGGCCGCGAGGACCTCGTCGACGACCATTGGACCGACTTCACCGCTTCCGAGCAGTTGGCTGGCGAGCCAGAGCTGGTGGGCGACCGCCGAGCCCTCGTCGAGTCCGAGCTCGACCTGGAGTTCCGTGCGCAGTGTCCAGAAGGCCGCCGCGAGTGGGAGGCCCGTGATCGCCGGGTCGCTGCTCACGCTGGGGTATTGGTGGGGCAGCGAGAGATCGCGCAAGATCGTCCCGACGCCCTGATAGTCGGGGCCGATCAGCGGCGACTCGAGGACGAAGGCGGCGAAGACGTCGGCCATCGCTTCGGCGTATGCCGGAGTGAGCGCGATGCCGAGCTGGTTCTGCAGGTGATGGTAGTACTCGTGGGCGATGATCGAGCCGTAGGCCGTGTTCGCGCACAGTGCTCCGGCGAGCGAGAAGTTCATGCTCGTGAAGATCGGGCTGTAGAACGCGAAGCAGCTCCCCGGGTAGTTCACGTTGATGTTCACCGGCACCGAGAGAGGCGCGAAGCCGGGACTCAGTTCGTCCAACCACGACCGGGCGACGCCGACGATCGCGAAGGCGGACGTCTCCGCCGTCGAGTGCTCGGTCGGCGATCCGTTGAAGACGATGACCGGGAGAGGTGGCGTGCTGCCGATCAGCCCGAGGTAGCTCGCTCCCGGTCCGGACTGGTCGAAGACGGTGATCAGCGGACCATCCAGCTCCGCCGTGACGAACGTCGAGCCTCCGGTCGGGACCTCGAACGAGAAGTAGCCATCGGCGTCGGTGAGCGTCGCTCCCAGGGTCGGTGAGTAGACTTCGAGTCCCACGAGCGGGAGGTTCTCGAACGCCACGGTGGCGGAGTACGGAAGCCCTTCGACGGGAACCCGGCCGTGGAAGTACCCGGCGGCGTCCGCGTGACGAAGGATCGATCTCGTCTCGACGACTTCCCAATCGTCCAGATCGATGACGAGCTCGACCTCATCGGCCGGCGGGAAGTGCGAAGCGCCGATCGTCCCTCGCACGACAGCGACGTGGCGCACCGTTCCGTCGCTCTCGATCCGATACCGCTCCTCCGCGGAACCCCGGGCCGCCTCGACATCCATCGTTCCCAGGGATGCGAAGTGCCCCTCGAAGCGCTGCTCGATGGCACCGGAGAGGAGTGGTGAATCCTCCAGGGCCTCCGGGCGCCCCTCGCTCGCACTTCGCCCGAGCCGGGCCCACGCCTCGACCCTCGCCGCCGTCGCGCCGATGACCCGCGTGTCGATGAGCCCTCCCGCGCGGTGGCGATCGACGGTGCGGAGCCCGTCGACGCGAACGCCGAGGTGGACGGGGACACGGATGGCGAGGTCGTCGGTGCCGATCGTCGCTCGCGTCACCGTCCGCCACTCCGTTCCCGAGGCGCGGAGGGCCGTGACAGCGACGAACAACGCGATGGAGAGGACCCGGGTCGCACGCATGATCAAACACTCTCGGTGGGG
>JAGQRC010000241.1:0-2880 GCA_020425835.1 Planctomycetota bacterium
CGCCGAGCGGCAAGTGAGCGCGCGATAGCGTTCCCCCAGGCCCCGTCCTCCGTCCGCGCATTGTTCGCGCTTCTCTGCCCACGACCTTGACGGATTCTCGTCGACAGCGTGCCGAATCGGATCGGTGAGTCCCTTGGCTCTCCGTCCGATCAAGACACCGACAACGATCGATCACCGCTGCCTTTGCGCACGATCCTCCCGTGCAACCCCGCTCGGTCTCCGGGTTGCCTCTCTCCCGCCGCAACCACGAAACGCAACGCGTCCAGTCGCGGCCGGGGTGTAATCTCCGGGTTACACCCCTTCGAATGTGTATCCCTGAAGTCACACACTCCGCGACTGGTGCGACGGACAGTGGAGAGATAACCAACTCACTGAAAGTCGGTTACGACCGGTTGACCCTGGCCGCGCCTTTGGCGGTCAGTTTGCACTAGCGCGAACCCGTGTGAATGCAAGAGGCAACCGCCCGGCCGATTCCTGCAGGAGGCGCCACCTTGAAGACCTTCGCCGAGCGACTCGAATCCCTGATCGCGAAGCTGTCCCCCGACCAGGAAGTGGCCTACGACGACGTCTTGGCGGCGTTGCCAGAGATCGGCGAAAGCCCTCGCCAGTTCGACCTGCTCGTGAAGGCGATGGAGAACATCGGCGCGCAGCTGGTCGACGACGAGGAGAGCGCCAACGAGCGCTCGGACTCCAAGCCGGTTCGCGAGCGGGACGACGACGAGATGGCGCTCCGCGCGCTCGACGATCCGGTGCGAATGTACTTCGGGCAGATGTCGCGGATCCCACTGCTGACGCGCGAGGAGGAGATTCTCTACGCCCGTGAGCTCGAAGAGTCGCGCCTCAGACTCAAGCGCCTGATCTACCAGACCGCGATCGGACAAGAGTCCGCGATCGAGCTCCTCGAGCAGATCGACGCCGGCGCCCAACTCGTCGAGAAGTCGCTCGATCTGAACCTCTCGCGCAAGGGCGATCGCAGCGTCTTCTACGAGAGACTCACGAAGGACTTGCCTTCGCTGCGGCGACATCTCAACGAGAACCGGAAAGACTTCCGTGAGCTGCAGGATGTCCCGTCCGCCGACGGCGAAGCGGTCCAGCGGGTGGAGCGACGACTCGCTCGACGCATCTCGAAGATCGCCAAGAAGCTCGAGTCGTACGACGTGAAGATGAAATTCATCAGCCAGTGGCAGGCGGAACTCGTCAAGCATGGACGCCGATTGGAGGATCTGCTCCCCATGCTCCGCGATCCATCGAGACTGTGCGACTCCCCCGAACTCGAAGACATCAACGACTCACTCCTCGAGCCTTACGTGGGCTTCGTGGAGCGCGCCCGAGAAGTCAACGCGGAGTTCGTCCGCTACGAGACGGCGAAGGGCGACCTGTCCTCCGGGAACCTTCGACTGGTCGTCAGCGTGGCCAAGAAGTACCGAGGCCGCGGCCTCTCCTTCCTCGATCTGATCCAGGAGGGGAACACCGGACTGATGCGCGCCTGCGAGAAGTACGAGCATCGGAAGGGCTACAAGTTCAGCACCTATGCCACGTGGTGGATTCGCCAGGCGATCTCCCGCGCCATCGCCGAGAAGTCTCGGATGGTCCGCCTGCCAGTCTACATGTCGGAGACGATGTCGAAGCTCAACACGATCACTCGTGAGGCGATGAACCAGACGGGTCAGAAGCCGGATCTCGATATCGTGGCGAAAGAGCTCGAGATCCCGGCCTCCGAGCTCGAGAAGATCATTCGTATGTCTCGGACCCCGATCTCCCTCTCGTGCCCGATGGGAAAGGACGACGACTCCTCGTTCGGAGACTTCATCCAGGACGAGAAAGAGGACAGCCCTGACGAGGAGATCACGGCCGATGCGCTTCGGGAGCGGCTTCGGTCGACACTCGACAGCCTGAGCCTCCGGGAGCGCGAGGTGATCAAGATGCGCTTCGGGATCGATCGGGACACGACGTACACGCTCGAAGAGCTCGGCAAGAAGTTCAAGGTGACCCGGGAGCGGATCCGTCAGATCGAGATCCGTGCACTGAAGAAGCTCAAGCACCCGATTCGAGCCAGATCACTCGAAGGATTCCTGGACGAATAGCGTCCTTGACGCGTAACGCGACCGCGAGGGAGGGTCGACGAAGAAAACCTGAACTCCTCTACTCTTGCGTGGCCGGGGTATGCCCCCTCCCGTGACGGGCGCTGTTCGAGCCCCATCCTTGACTCCACCCCGCGCTCTCACCGGAGAGCCTCGGCCACGCACCTCTCTTCGGAGTTCCCACTCCGGAGACCCCGCTCGTGAGACCCGTTCTCTCCTCGAACGGTGACCGTGAGCACACAACGAGACCGTTGCGGAGCCTCTCTCAAATCCCCCCCGAGAGAGGCTCCTTTTTTGGGTCACACGACCACCACGTCCCGCCCCTGACTCGTGATCCCTCCCGGCCCGAGGACCTGAACGTCGAGCTGAATGCCGAAGTCGTGGAGGTCATCGCACAGGCGAGGGAGGTTCTCGAACAGCGCCTCACGCACACGATCCGCCTCGCGCCGAGCAGTGGCGACGTCTGGCTCGTCGCGGAGCTCGACCCGGATCACCACTCGTTCGGGCTCGCGTCCGGGTTGAACGATCTCCAGATCGAACTGAGGAATCCCCGTCGCGAACGCCATCTGCTCTCGCGACAGCCCCCCACCGTAGAAGCCACCGCAGAACGCTTCGATCGGGCTGTCATCCCGATGCACTTGGGAAAGCTCGTCGACCACGTCCACCACGTCCGTCGCCGACAGGATCGTGCGCCACGACTGCCGATCGGATTCGACGATCACACAGAGGTTGCGACGACCCCGGTAGCGATAGCAGACGTCTCCGACCTCCTCGTTGAAACCGGTCCGGGAGACGACGT
>JAGQRC010000241.1:2905-6199 GCA_020425835.1 Planctomycetota bacterium
CGTCCAGTACCGGATGCGAGGCTGGATCTCGACGTAGGGCGCGAGGCTCGTCAGGACCAACACACCGTCGCCCGCCTCGTCGTCGGGTAGCGGGCCGGACCGGTCGGGCGCGAACAACTCCGGCACCACCTGTACCGGGATCTGGAAACTCCCGTCGTCGGCGATCTCCCGCATGTTGGCGAGATTGAACTCGGAGAGCCCGTAGAAGGTCGAGAACTTCGCCCCCCAGACCTCCTCGAACCGCTTCCTCCAACCCTTCGGCGTGTGATAGCCGTAGGAGGTGAGTCGGCGAACGCTCGTCGCCGCAGGGTCCACTCCCTGCCCGATCAGGAAGGCCGTGAACAACTTGAGATCGATGAACTCCATCTCGAGCGAGTTGGCGGGAAGTACGGTGCCCCCGACCCGGAGGCCCTCGTCGATGAACCGCTGGACGATCTTCGCGTGGAGAGTCTTCTTGAAGGGTAGCCGGATCAGAGGTTGCCCGTGAGGAGCGTCGAAGTAGGCGCCGTGCGTCATGTCGCACGCGAAGATCTTGAACCCTCGCATCTTCTCGAGCGGTAGCATCTCGCCGGGCGCGAGTCCGAACTGCCTCTCCCACATCCGCTCGTACTCATCGATCGACCGAAACACGAGGCTCGGCCGGCCGGTTGTCCCCCCGGTGACGAGCACCTGCTCCGGAAAGCGGTCGAGCACGAGGAAGTCCTGCAGATGCTCGGACATGCACTGGGCGTCGACGACCGGGTAGCTCTCCAGCGCGGAGGGGTCGGGGATTCCCCCCCTCGACACGAGATCTCGATAGTAGGGAACGCGTTCCGTCACGTACTCGAGGGTCCTCGCGAGGAGTTCCTCGCGCATGCCCTCTCGGTCCCACTCGTCGAACTCCATGGTCGGAGCTCCCTTTCTCCAATTCACACCCTCACCCTGACATCGGCAGCCGACGTCCCGGAACTGTGGCTCGGGCTCGCTTCCGTTATACTGCAGGCCGGCATCGCCCGAGACGGCCTCCTACCCGAAGCGGACGGGAGGGCCAACCCGACCAGCGGAGGCTGCTGGTCACAACGCGGCTGGATGAGAACAAGGTGATCATGCGCGCATTCCGTCGCCCCCGAACCCCGCGTCGAGCCCTGCCCCTCGTGGTCTGGGCCGTCGCCGTCCTCGGCCCGGTCGCCACGGCCCAGGATGACCCCAAGGCGCCATCGGTCTTCGAGCGCGATCGATTCCGACAACTCGACGAGCTCCTCCCCGATCCGAGCGACTACCGAACCGCATCCGGAGCCCCCGGTCACCGATACTGGCAGCAGCGCGTGGACTACGAGATCGACGTCCGTCTCGATGACGATCGCCAGCGGGTTCTCGGGTCCGAGTGGGTCACTTATCGGAACCAGTCGCCGGATGCGCTGACGTATCTCTGGATCCAGGTCGAGGTCAACGCGCTGCAGCCGCAATCGGACAGCAACACGACCCGCACCGCGCCGAGTTTCGAGAAGTTCTCCTTCAAGGATCTTCGCCGCATTCTCGAGTCGGAGACCTTCGACGGGAGCGCCGACATCCGCTGCGTCCGCTCGGAGTCCGGCGATGACCTCCACCACATCGTGAACAAGACGATGATGCGAGTCGACCTCCCGCAACCGCTCGAGCCCGGCGGGACCTTTCGGTTCCAGATCGACTGGGGCTACGCCATCAACGACGCCAAGAAGATCTGGGCGCGAACGGGATACGAGTACTTCCAGAGCGACGACAACTACATCTACGAGATCGCGCACTGGTTTCCGCGACTCGCCGCCTACACCGACGTCAACGGTTGGCAGAACAAGCAGTTTTTGGGGTCTGGAGAGTTCACGCTCGAGTTCGGCGACTACGACGTTCGCATCACGGTCCCGGCCGACCACGTCGTCGCGGCGACGGGAACACTCCAGAACGCGGACGAGGTGCTCACGACGACTCAGCGGGAGCGACTCCGTGCGGCTCGGACCTCGGATGAGGCGCTCTTCGTCGTCACCCCGGACGAGGCGAAAGCGAACGAGAAGAGCCGGGCGACCGACACGAAGACCTGGCACTTCACCGCTCGCGACGTCCGGGACTTCGCGTGGGCCTCATCGCGAAAGTTCATCTGGGACGCGAAGCTCGAGAGAGTCGGCCCGCGCGACGTGTGGGCCATGTCCTACTACCCCAACGAGGGCGAGCCGCTCTGGAGCCGCTACTCGACGCACGCCGTCATTCACACGCTCCACGTCTACTCCGAGCACTCCTTCGACTACCCCTACCCTACGGCGATCTCGGTCAACGGGCCGATCGGGGGCATGGAGTACCCGATGATCTGCTTCAACGGGCCGCGCCCCGAGGAAGACGGGACCTACAGCAAGCGGACGAAGTACGGGTTGATCTCGGTGGTGATCCACGAGGTCGGACACTTCTTCTTCCCGATGATCGTCAACTCCGACGAACGGCAGTGGACCTGGATGGATGAAGGTCTCAACACCTTCCTGCAGTACCTCGCCGAACAGGAGTGGGAGGATGAGTACCCATCGCGACGCGGTGAGCCACGGGACATCGTCGAGTACATGACGAGCGATCGACAGGTCCCGATCATGACCAACTCCGAGTCGCTCCTGCAGTTCGGATCCAATGCCTACGCAAAGCCGGCGACCGCGCTCAACATCCTTCGCGAGACGATTCTCGGCCGAGAGCTCTTCGACTTCGCGTTCCGCGAGTACGCTCGGCGCTGGATGTTCAAGCGGCCGGAGCCGGCCGACTTCTTCCGCACCCTGGAAGACGCCTCGGCCGTCGACCTCGACTGGTTCTGGCGCGGCTGGTTCTACTCCACGGACCACGTCGACATCGGGATCGGCGAGGTCCAGCACTTCCGAATGGAGACCGGCGATCCGGAGATCGACCTCGCCGTCGCGAAGGCGGAGCGCGACGACCGACCGATCACGCAGTCCGCGATCCGCAACGCCGTCCTTCCCAAGCGCCTCGATGAGTTCCGGCACCTCGCCGACTTCTACAACGAGTTCGACGAGCTGGACGTGACGCCCAAGAAGCTCGACGAGTACGAGAAGCTCCTGGATCGTCTCGACGACGACGAGCGCGCGCTCCTGCGAACGCATCGCCACTTCTACGTCGTCGAGTTCGTCAACCATGGCGGGTTGGTCATGCCGCTGATCCTCGACGTCGAGTACGAGGACGGCTCTACCGAGGAGCTCCGCATTCCCGCGGAGATCTGGCGTAAGGACCCCGAGCGAGTGAAGCGGCTGTTCGTGACCCATCAGGAGATCGTGCGACTGGAACTCGATC
>JAGQRC010000242.1 GCA_020425835.1 Planctomycetota bacterium
GAGCTCGCGGATCCGGACTCGTTGGGTCGCACCGAACGTGTCGAACGCGATTCCCGATCGAGTCTGGATGCCCATCGTGTCGGTCGGAGCGGGCAACGCGACCGACGTCGGAGCCGTCACCAGGCCGCCGGCGGCGGCCGTCAGGAGCGCGGCCTCGTTCATCGGTGGATCGAACTCGACGCCATCGATGCTCACTCTTCCGCTGCGGTAGACGACCACCTCTCGCTCGGCGAGATCGGCGAGATCGATCCAGCCCAGCGCCGGGTTCACATGTCGGTCGACGCGGTAGTAGCCGGTCGCCGGGAGGCTCGGGAAATCGACGATGATGTCGAGATCGAGGTCGTGGGTGTCGTGGCCGGGAGATGGATCGGGCGGGAGCGCGAAATGGAGGGTGTACTCGTTCTGGTTCAGGTAGCCCGCCGAGCTCGCCACGAACTTCTTGCGGCGGTAGCCCGACGTGTCACCGCGCACGACGACCTCGACGATCGTGCCGTACGCGGTCTCCAGCCCCGCCGGGTCGAGCGTATCGTCCAGACATCGCACGCGGACGAACCGTCGCTCCGACAGCGGCTCCGTCCCGTCGTAGAGCGTGTTCTCGTAGAACCGCCCGGTCGAGAGCCAGTTGCCCAGCGCGCAATCGAGATCCCCGTCGCGATCCCAGTCGCACCAGGCTGGCGTCGCCGACGTGATGTGAGAGGACGGGATGGAATGGGTCGCGACGGTGAAGGAGAGCGTCCCAGTCTCCATCAGCTGGTTGCGCCGGAAGACCTGACGCGTCGAGAAGTCGATGTCGCCATCGTTGTCCCAGTCTTCCGCCGACATCCCGAGGTCGAGCCCGGTCAGGAACGACGCGACGGTCGAGGTCGGGAGCATCGCGAACGTCCCGTCCCCCTGGTTCTCGTACACTCGGACGCCGGGACCGGTGTAGACGATCGAGAAGTCGAAGTCCCCGTCGAGATCGTAGTCGGCGAAGAGGCAGCCCTCCTCGAGCTGCGTGCTGAGCAGGATGCCCGAACCGGACTCCGTCATGTTCGCGAACGATGGATCACCCAGGGTCGATTGGTTCTGGTAGAGCGTCCCGTTGCAGTAGAGGTCCATGTCGCCGTCGTTGTCGACATCGACGAATTGCGCTCCCTCGGAGCGCGCGCTCCCGGGAGGATTGTCGACGCCGGATGGGCCGCTCGACTCGGTGAACGTGTAGGCGCCGCCGGGGCCGGCGGGACCGTTGTTCTCGAGGAAGAAGTTCCCCGGTCCTCCGAACGCCCACGGCGGATAGACCGGCAGGAAACAGTCGAGGTCGGAGTCGCCATCGACGTCGCCCCAGCAAATCGTCTCCGCGTCGGAGTTGCACGGCTGGAGATCGACGATCGTCGGATCGGTCGCGACATCGTCGAAGGCGGTGGAACCGAGATTGTGCAGCAGGTGGAAGCACTCATCCCCGCCCCAACCGTTCCGCGGCTCGGTACCGATGTCGGGGAGCCCGTCGTTGTCGTAGTCGCCGAAGCTCGACCCGTAGCGTCGGGCCGTGAAGGGCAGCTCCGAGTCCAGGTCCGCCGCGAGTTGCCAGTCGGCTCCCCCGACGTTGCGCCAGAGCGCCCCCGACATGCAGGCGAAGACATCCGGCCAACCATCGGCATCGAAGTCGCCCCAGGAGACGCCGTTCGTCGCTCCGAAGTTCAATCCACCGGGAAAACCAGGGGCCGTCCAGAGCGAGAGGGGGACGTCGACCGTCCCCGGGCCGAGCAGCACCACCGCCGACTCACGACGATAGGAGAACGTCAGGCTCTTCGAGTCGCCCGGCTGTAGATCGTCGGTCATCCAGAGTCGCCGCGCGACACCGGACGCGATCGGTCCCCCGGGGAGGTCGGTCGGGAAGCTCCAGTACAGCGGATCGGTCGGCGTGGTCTGCCACTCTCGCGAGTAGAGCACGTCGACGATCGGTGTGGCGGAGCCGTTCGTCAGGGTCACCGTCGCGATGAGATCGCCGGCATCGAACCGGAGCTCCGTCGCGATCTCGAGGCCATCGATGGAGCAGACGCTCAGTGCGGACTCCAGGGTGGTCTCGAAGGAGACCGGCGTGACCGGGAGACGGGTCGGATCCCAGTCGGAGACGCTCCCCGCGCCGCTTGCACGCGTCATCACGCCCCCTTGTGAGAAGGTCACGCCGAACCACTCGGCGATGTTCCCCGTGAGGACGAGCCGGTCGGCGTCGATCGTGTGGATCGGCTCGAGCGGCGACGACGTCAAGAGGCCGAGCTCGTTGACCTCGACGGTGGTTCCGTCCTTCGACAGCTCGATGGCGTCCACCCGGCACGAGGGACCGGCGGCGATGATCCAGGCGATCCCGACCGACAACAACGAGCGGGCGAGCGACGAACGAGCAGGGTTCGCGTGCATGGTCCTCCGATAGTTCGAGTGTCGTGAGATGTTCCCGCGATGCGGGCGGTGGTCCCCGAGGATCGAGTATCGAGCGCGGAGGCCGCAATGCAACGACCCAGTTCTCGGTTCTCGCGACCGAGCTCGAACTCGCGTGTTGTGGCTGTCGACCGGGGCGCCGTCGAGGGGCCCGACGCGCAGCGCGGTGCTCGAGGGACTCCCCCTGGACACCGAGTCGACTCCTCAACCGCCGCGTCGACCCGCGCTCTCCTCGGCGATCCGTTTCTTGGTCGCCGCCCACGAGCAGATCGGGCAGCACGCGAGATCGTGGGAGCGAGCCGGGCAGTGCTCGCGTCCGAAGTAGATGATCTGCAGGTGCAGCTTGTTCCAGCACGTCTCGGGGAATACCCGCTTGAGGTCGGCCTCGGTTCGCTCCACCGTCGTGCCATTCGACAGACCCCACCGCGCCGCGAGTCGATGAATGTGAGTGTCGACGGGAAACGCGGGGACGCCGAAGGCCTGCGCCATCACCACGCTGGCGGTCTTGTGTCCGACGCCGGGCAGCGCCTCGAGTTCCTCGAAGCTCTGGGGTACGGCGCCAGCGTGATGCTCGACGAGGATTTGGGACAGCGCGTGGATCGACTTCGCCTTCTGCGGGGCGAGCCCACACGTCTTGATGTGCTCGCGAATCGTGTCGACATCGAGCCGGGCCATCGCCTCCGGGGTTCGCGCTCGGGCAAACAGGTCGGGGGTCACGAGGTTGACTCGGGCATCCGTGGTCTGCGCACTGAGCAGCACCGCGATCAGCAGCGTGAACGGATCCTCGTGGTCGAGGGGCACCGGGACCGTCGGGTAGAGCTCTTCGAGCTGCGCGCGAATCCGCTCCGCCTTCTCTGCACGCTTCATCGATCGATCTCCGGGTCGAGTGTCGTCGTGTCGGGGCGTCGATCGAGGACGACGAAGGAGCAGTCGACCGGGTTCTTCGCGTCGGCCGGTCGCTCCAGTCGCGAAGTCTCGGTCCACCCGGATTCATCGATCGCCGGGAAGAACGTGTCACACGCATATCGATCGTGGACGATCGTTCGCATCAGGCGGTCCGCGCGCGGGAGGAACAAACCGTAGATCTCCGCGCCTCCGATGACGAAGCACTCGTGGTCGGACACTCGTCGCGCGGCTCGGATCGCCTCATCCGTCGAGTGGACCACGACGCAGTCCGGGGCCTCGTAGGATGGGTCTCGCGTCAACACGATGTTCGTCCGCTCCGGCAGCGGGCGACCGATGGATCGGTGCGTCTTTCGTCCCATGACGACGGGATGGCCGAGAGTGAGTCGCTTGAAGTGGGCGAGGTCGGCGGGAAGGTGCCAGGGAAGGCGTCCGTCGAGACCGATGCCGCCGTCGAGATCGGTCGCGACGATCAGGGTGATGCGCATCGCCACCTCAGATCGCGACCGGCGCCTTGATCGCCGGATCGTGTCGGTAGTCGCGGACCTCGACGTGCTCGTACCGGAAGTCGTCGATCGAAGTGACGCTCGGATCGAGCCACAAGCAGGGCAACGGGTGTGGGGTTCGGGTCAGCTGCAGTCGGGCCTGCTCCTCGTGGTTGCGGTAGAGATGGACATCTCCGAACGTGTGGACGAACTCTCCGCGCTCCAGGCCGGTGACCTGCGCGATCATGCAGGTGAGGAGCGCATAGGAGGCGATGTTGAACGGGACTCCGAGGAAGACATCCGCGCTGCGCTGGTAGAGCTGGCACGAGAGCCGACCGTCGGCGACGTAGAACTGGAACAGGACGTGGCACGGCTGGAGCGCCATCCGATCGAGCTCGCCCACGTTCCATGCGCTCACGATCAGCCGGCGCGAGTCGGGGTTCTCCCGGATCGCTTCGACGACCGCCGCGATCTGGTCGACGCACTCTCCGTCGCGCGTCCCCCAGGAGCGCCACTGAGCACCGTAGACCGGGCCGAGCTCTCCGGCCTCGTTCGCCCACTCGTCCCAGATCGTGACGCCTTGCTCCTGCAGTGAGTGGACGTTGGTCTCGCCGCGAAGGAACCAGAGGAGCTCGTGCACGATCGACTTCAGGTGCAGTTTCTTCGTGGTCACCGCGGGGAACCCACGGGAGAGATCGAAACGCAGCTGCCGGCCGAAGACGCTGCGGGTGCCGGTTCCGGTGCGGTCTCCCTTGGTCGCGCCGCTCTCCAGGATCTCACGAACGAGCTCGAGATAGTTCTTCATGGTCGCGCTGCTGTTCGAAGGGTGGGTTTCCGCGAACGGTACCCCGGGGACGGATCGTGCTCAAGGGGGCGTCGACGGACGACGGGGCTTCTGGCATGATCGCCCGCGAACGACGCGACTCGACGCTGCGCAGCGACGGGCCGAGCGGACGTTCCGTCCCCGATCCCGACGGATCCGAAGAGGGAAGCCACGTGTCCGAGATCACGCCCGAGCAGCGCGAGTTCATCGAGTTCATGGTTCGTGCCGACGTCCTGACGTTCGGCGACTTCACCACCAAGAGCGGTCGTCGGACACCCTTCTTCATCAACACCGGCCGATACCGCACCGGAGCGCAACTCGCCCAGCTCGCGCACTACTACGCGCAGACCATCCAGGCGCGCCTCGGCGATGGGTTCGACGTTCTGTTCGGCCCGGCCTACAAGGGCATCCCCCTCGCTTCCGTCGTCGCCACCGTTCTCGCTCGGGACTTCGGCCACGATGTCGGCTACTGCTTCAACCGCAAGGAGATCAAGGACCACGGCGAGGGGGGCGCGCTCGTCGGGCAGCCGCTGAGGGATGGCGACCGAGTGCTGATCATCGAGGACGTCACCACGGCGGGGACCTCGATCCGCGAGACGGTCCCGATCCTCCGCGCCGCAGCGGAGGTCCGACTCGCCGGGCTGGTCGTCTCGGTCGACCGGATGGAGCGTGGCACGGGTGACCGGACCGCGCTCGACGAGATCCGCGAGACCTTCGACATGCCGACGTTCGCGATCGTCACCATCGACGCGATCATGGCCCATCTCCACAATCGCGAGATCGCCGGACGCGTCGTGCTCGACGACGAGATCTTCGAGCGCATGCAGGCGTACCGCAGGGAGTACGGGCCGCGGTGAACCCGCGTCTCGGGTGAGCCCGTTTCCGCGGCGCGGTCGACGATTCGAGTCAGTTTCCGCGGAGCACCGTCGCCGGATCGACTCGGGCGGCGCGGTTCGCGGGGAACAGACCGCTGATGATGCTCACGCCGATCGTGAAGAGGATCGCGCCCCCCAGGAGCCAGGTCGGGAAGATGAACACCGTCAAGGGTTCGTCCATCCCTTGCCGCTCGAGGTACGCGTTGATCAGCGCGCCGAGGAGGCCCGAGGTGACGAGCGCGAGAGCCGTTCCACCGACGCCGCCGATCAGCCCGACCACCGCCGACTCCGCCAGGAAGATCGTGCGAACGTCGCCGACGGACGCGCCCAACGTCTTGTGGATCGCGATCTCGCGGGTTCGCTCGAGGACCGACATCAGCTGCGTGTTCACGATGCCGAGCGAGGCGATCAGCAGCGCGACCCCCCCGAGCGCGCCGAGGAGCCCATCGAGGATGATGAACGCTCGACGGACTTGATCGATCTGGGTCAGCGCGTTCTCGGTCTCGTAGCCGAGGCGTCGGATTCGATCCTCGACGGCCGCCAGACGGGACAGCCGATCGACACGAACGATGACCGTCGCGTAGCCCGGCTCTTCGATCGGCGTCGCGCCGGTCTTCGCCTCGAGGCCTTCCATCACATCGTCCATGCGTGCGCCGGGCAGGGACTCG
>JAGQRC010000243.1 GCA_020425835.1 Planctomycetota bacterium
GTCTCCGTTGCCCTTCCCTCGCGACTCGGGGACAACGGCGTTCACGCGGACCGAGGCGCTCGACGACCGTGCGAGCGGGGGCAGCTTGCCCAAAGCCGAAGCCGCCTCGTACTGCCGGCCGTTCGTGCGTCGTGGCGCGGCTCGATCGATCCCCATCAGCAACAACGCGCCGCCACACTGCCACGGCTCTCTCTCGAAGATCACGACTCATCTCCGGCTTGTCTCGTGGGATTCGACGGGGACAATCTATCCGAATCCCGACGAATCTCAGGTTTCCGCAGAAGATCCGTCGGTCGGCGTCGACTCCACAAGGGTGGGTGATTCACCAGGGCGCGTCCGGATGGGAGAGTCGAATGCGGAATCGTCGTCGAAGGACGGCGCGGTCGACGATCGCGCTGCTGCTCCTCGTGCTCGCGGCTCCACTCGCGCGGGCCGACAGTTGGATGCCGTTCCGAGGCATGCGAAGGGTCGATGCCACGGGTCACCGCTACGTGGTCATCGAGCCCAAGGGGTCCGATGCGTCGTACCAGCTGGTCCGCGCCGCGGAGGGATCCGACGCGGTGCCGGAGATCCGGGACGCCGTCGCCGAAGTGAGATCCGGGGACGCCGTCCTCGCTCGCGGGTCCCTTCCCTTCACCCCCGTCGATGTCATCGTCCTCCCGGCGGGGTCCGGTTTCGTGCTGCTCGACGTCTACGGCAATCTCGGCTACGGCGACGTCGTCTCCTTCATCGGTGAGAGCGGCGCGCGCGGTCCGAGCCTCGCCCTGAACGAGATCTTCCCCGACGAGGAGTGCGAAGCGTTCCTGCACACCGCTTCGAGCATCTGGTGGCGAGTCTTTTTTTTTAATGATACGGCGACCACCGAGATCGTCCTGGTCTCGCACTCGAGCGTGCGCGCCGTGCGTTGGAGCGACGGTCGAGTTCGCAAGACGGAGGCCGAGGACATCGTCCGTGCCCTCCGCGATGGAGATCCCCGTCGACGACAGCTCGCACTCGACGTGGCCATCACGAGCTTGCCGAAAGAGCTCGCGCTCGAAGCGGGGAGACGGATCCAGCCGAACCCGCGGGAGCCCCTCACCCTTCGCCTCCGCGCCGCGATCCTCCTCGCGCATCACGGCGACACGAGCGGCAAGACGCTGATCCACTCGACAGCTTTCGATCCCCCGGACACCGTCTCTGCCGCCGACCGAGACTACGCGATCGAGGTCTCCGGCATGATGCTCGGCGCCGCTGCGATCGAGCCTCTGCGCGCGCTGCTCCGAGGGCCGGCGGGCCCCCATTGGGGGAGCGCGCTGGACGCGTTCGCCTCGATCGGGGAGGCGGCGGTTCCGACCCTGATCACGATGCTCGAGGAGCGATCGGAGTCGGCGGACTACTGCGGTGGCGCGGCGCACGTCCTCGCGAAGATCGGCTCGAGACATGCGCTCGACGCCTTGCTCCGGGCGATCTCCGATCCGCGTGAGTTCGTTGCGAACGCCGCAGCGAACGCGGCCATCTCGATCGGCGGGGAGTCGATCGTGGGCCGCCTGATCGAGGTCCTCGCGCAGGGCTCGACCCAGGATTCCCGCATCGCCTCCGCGCTCGAGAAGTGGAAGCACCCCGGCGCGGCGGAGGCGCTCCTCGCGGCGTGGGATCGCACGGGGGACCGCTTCACGATCCGCACGATTCGCGAGGCGCTTCGCTTCCAGACCGGTGTCGACCACGGGGACGATCCGAGAACGTGGCGTGAGTCCCTCGGGATCCGGTGATACCGTGTCGAGCACGAGGCCGTCTTCACGGCCCATCGGACGTCGGGGGAGACCATGGCACGACTTCGCTCGATCTTCGCGTTCGCGTGCGTCGCAGCCCTCGCGACGACCATGCCCGCGCCTCTCGTCGGGCAGCCGCCGACCTACGTGGACGAAACTGCGTTGAGATGGAACGCGCCCGCCGCGGTCTCCACCGAGGACGTCGAGGAGAAGAGCTACGCGTGGGGTGATGTCGATCACGATGGCGACATCGACCTGGTCGTCGCGCGGAAGCAACCCTGGACGGTCCCCGGACGTCGCACGAACGTCCTGTTCCTCAACGAGGGCGGAGTGCTCACCGACCGGACCTCGACCTTCGCCGTCGATTCCGATGTGCCGGGCGACCAGGGATTCCTGACCCCGACCTGTGATCGCGACATCCGACTCGCCGATCTCGACGGCGATGGCTGGCTCGACATCGTGACCGCGTGCGCCCTGTCCGACGGCACGCCGAAGGAGATCTCGCACCCTCGCATCTACCGAAACCTGGGATCGGCGTCGGGGACTTGGCTCGGCTTTCGGTACGAAGATGCGCGGATCCCCCAGTTGGAGGGGTTCGCGCCGAGCGGGTTCCCTCACGCGCCGCGCTTCATCGAGGTCGCGGTCGGCGACATCGACGCGGACGGCGATCTCGATCTCTACTTCACCGACCACGATCTCGGTGGCACACAGACCTGGGACTTCGACGACCGACTCCTGATCAACGACGGCAATGGCTACTTCGCCGACGCGACGACGACCTCGTTCCTCGGCACCGCCTTCTTCGGCTATCCCTTCGCCGTCTCGTGGATGGGTACGGCGGCCGTCATCGCCGACATGGACCGCGACGGCATGCCGGACCTCGTCAAGCAGTCGGCCCTGGCGGCGCCGCTCTACACGGGGATCGCGCTGAACGACCCGGGAACCCCAGGGACCTTCTCGGAGTACGCCATCCCCTACACGGGCGCCGGCTACCACGTCGACGTCGGCGACCTCAATGGCGACGGCTGGCAGGACCTCGTGATCGCCGACAACGGCCCGGATCGCTACCTCCTGAATCAGGGTTTCGGCTCCGGTGTGCCGACCTTCTCGCTGGAGAGCTTCTCGTTCGTCCAGGGACAGGACGACGGGTTCTCGAGCGACATCGTCATCGCGGATCTCGATCTCGATGGCTTCCCGGAGGTGTTGATCGCCGACATCGATGTCGACATTCCTGGCTGCAATCGCCGCCTGCACCTCTATCACAATCAAGCCGACCCACCGAACGTCACGCTCCTCGAGTCGGGGGTGCAGGAGCCGTGGAAGCCGAACGGAGTGCACGACGTCGCGGTGTTCGACGTCGATGGGGACGCGTGGCCCGATCTCGTGATCGGCACCTGCGCCGGGACCGAAGTCTGGATCGGCGTTGCTCCTCTCCCCGCATTCGTCCGGGGCGACGCGAACGCCGATCAGAATCTCGACATCGCCGACGCGGTTCGGATCCTCGGTTTCCTGTTCCTCGGTCTCGCCCCGCTCGACTGCCTCGATGCGGCGGACGTCAACGATGATGGGTCGCTCGACATCAGCGATCCCCTGTTCGTCGTCGCTCGGCTGTTCACCGGCGGCAGCGCGATCCCGGTTCCGAACCCCGGTTGCGGGGTGGATCCGACCCCCGATGGACTCGACTGCGCGATCTTCGCGGCTTGCCCGTGAAGCGCGGCGCTCAGTCCGCGCTCGGCTCGAGCTCGCGTTCGATCGGTGCCGCTCCCGCCGGCGTCCCCCGCGGCGCGTTCAGCCGCTCGAGGTGGAGCACGATGCGACAGAGGTGATGGGTGACTCGCCGAAGCCATCGGCTCGCGCGCAACGCGTGCGATGACGACTCGAGCGCGATGAGGTGCCGGCTCGTCTCCACGAGGACGCGGGCTCGATAGGTCGGGAGCCAAGCCTCGAGGTCCGTCCAGAGTGCGGTCATCTCGGGACGGAGCGCTTCCCCCACGAAGTCCGAGCGACGCGCTCGATCGAACGCCGCGCCGACGCGTTCACCCATCTGACGGAGATCGCGGTCCCGATCGTCGAGGGTCCATCGATCGAGGCTCCGACACCGGCGAGACAGCCGGTCGAGATGGTCGAGAACGTGAAGGGCCTCCGACCAACGCTCCGCCGCCCGCGCCTCGAGGTCGCGCTCCGAGAGCGGCTCCAGGTAACGGCGCGTCTCCTCGACGGCGCGCGACGCCTCCCCCGTGCGAGCTTCGCCCGCGGTTCCTCCGCGCAGGCGGACCGCGAGCACCTCGAACAACCGTCGAGCGATGCGTTGCAGGGTGGTCACCGCGGCACCGAGCGCGAGATCGGGGTCGCGCAGCAGCGACGGCTCGAGACCGCGGGTCAGGGCGTCCTCACGTCCGGGGATCATCCGCTCGATCATTCTCGAAAACGGGGAGGTCACCGGCAACACCGCGACCACGCCGAGCGCGTTGAAGAAGGTGTGGAAGCCGACCAGCGCCAGCTCGGGGCTCTCCTCCAGCACGTTCGGGAAGAGATGCGGAAGGAGCCGGGTGTAGGGCACGAGGATCAGGAACGCCATGACGCCGGTCAGCAAGTTGTAGAAGACGTGTGCGAAGCCCGTGCGGCGTGCCTGGGTGCTTCCACCGAGCGCCGCGAGGAGCGCAGTGAAGGTGGTGCCGACGTCCATGCCGATGACCATGGCCGCCGCTTGGGAGAAGGAGATCGCACCGGCGTGGACCGCGGTCAACGCCGTCGCCACTCCCGCGCTCGACGATTGCGTCACCAGCGTCAGGACGATGCCGATCAACACCAGGAGTGCGCGACCTCCCCAAGTATCGGGGGGAAAGGTCTCCGGGGTGACCGCCCCCTCGAAGCCGGCGAGCGCCGACTGCATGGTGTCGATCCCGACGAAGATCAACCCGAAGCCGGCGAACGCCGACCCCAACGTCGCCCATCGACCGCGACCGAAAACACGGGCGAGCGCACCGACGAACACGAACGCGGGGAGGAGGCTCCCCAGATCGAGGCGCAGCCCGAACAGCGCCACGCCCCAGCCGGTGATGGTGGTGCCGATGTTCGCACCGAAGATGATGCCGAGTGCTTGCGGGAAGGTCATCGCTCCGGCGCCGACGAGACCGACCGCGGCAACGGTGGTCACGCTCGACGACTGAACGATCGCGGTGGCAACCGCGCCGGTCACGGCGCCCGACGTCGGGCTCCGGGTGAAGCGGACGATGACGCTCCGGACCGCGCGGCTCACGAGGCGATCGAGACCATCGGTCATGAGCGTCACGCCGAGGAGGAAGAGCCCCAACGCGCCGAGTAGATGGAGGATCGGAAGGAACACGCCGCCCCCTCTCCACCCCGGGGCCGGAACGATGCTTCGACGGACTGAGGGACCTTGCGACGCGCGTACCATCGCGCGTCGGGAAGTGCGGCAGGGGTTCGCGCCGCCGAGGAGGGGGAGCGGGTTCCCCCTCCCGCATTCTTCACGCGTCCGACCGACGGCGCAACGATCCTCGCCCCGCGCCGCCCGCGGCTCGCGCCCGAGTCACGAAGTCGAACACTTCGGCCGTGAGCCCCATCGACGAGGCGATCCCCGGTTCCCGCTCCAACATCGTCCCCGCCGAGCGCGCGATTCCGGCGTCTCCTCCGGTGAACTCGGCGACCAGTCCGTCCCAACGTCGCACGAGCGACTGGACATCCTCGTCCTCCGGAGAAGCCTTCCGCTCCATCGCGGTCCGCACTTCCTCGATCAATCGAGGCCACTCCGCCTCGACCTCCCGAATCCGCTCCTCCCCCACGGCTCGTCGCCGCTCCGCCAGTTGCTCGAGCTGCTCGGTGGTGTAGTACTTCTGCACGGTCTGGATCTCCTTCAGTGTCTCCAAGAGCTCGTCCCCGGTGGTTCTTCCGATCACGGTCATCCGCCGCGACAGTCCATCCAGGTGCTGCTCGAGCCGTTCGAGCTCCTCGATCTGCTCGCGAAGGCGTGTCCGATGCAGCTCGACCAGCTGCAACGCCGAGTAGCGACCGTCGTCGAGGCAGCCCGCGATCTCGTCGAGCGACATCCCGAGCTGTCTCAGCGAGAGGATTTGCTGGAGCCGCGACAAGTCGTCGTGGGTGTAGACGCGGTGCCCCGCTCCCGTATGGTGAGAGGGCGACAGCAGCCCGATTTCGTCGTAGTGATGCAGTGTCCGCACCGAGATCCCCGTTCGTGCGGCGATCTCTCCGACCTTCATGCGCATCGCTGGAGTCCTTTCCTTCGAGGAGGTCCGAGGGTACGACCTCACGCAGCGTGAGGAACAACGTGTTTCCTCGAAGACCCTGTTCCTCGATATGCCGACTTATGCCGACTACATGCGTTGGAGGTTAGGCGTTGCCCTGGAAGACCTCCGTGTCGGAGTCCTCTTGTTTTG
>JAGQRC010000244.1 GCA_020425835.1 Planctomycetota bacterium
TCGTCGATCCTGTTCAGATCGACACGGGTTCGGGGTTACCATTCCGCCGACCGGAGCGTCGGCGGCACCGTGCGGGCGGACGACGTCTCCGGCGGCGGGGGGAGGTTCAGCTTGCGGGTGCTGATCGCGGGTGGCGCCGGTTATGTCGGGAGCCACATCGTTCGCGAGTTCCGTCGGATCGGTCACGACGTGGTCGTGTTCGACAACTACTCCACCGGTCACGGCGAGTCGGTCGACGGCGTGGAGCAGGTCGAAGGCGACCTTCGAGATCCTCGATCGCTCCGATCGCTGTTCGAGAACTTCGCCTTCGAGGCGGTGGTCCATGTGGGCGCCCCGCGCGGTGAACGTGCGAAAGAGAGCGCCTCGTACTACCTTCAGGTGGCGCTCGGCGGAGCCCTGAACCTGGCGCACGCGATGCTCGAGGCCGGAGTCGAGAGGTTGGTCTACGGCTCCACCGAGCTGGTCGATCGCCCCGGCACCCTGACCACGCGCGAAGATCTGATCGCCTTCGCTCATCGATCCGTCGAACAGGCCTTCGATCGAATCGCCGGGTCGCAGCCACTCCGGTGGCTGGCGCTGCGTCACCACGAGATCGGGGGGGCCGACCTCGGGGGGGATATCGGAGAGGACCCGCGCCACTCCGATCGCATCGTTCCTCAGATCCTCCGCGTGGCGCTGGGACTCTCTCGGTCGTTCGGCGTTCCGTCGTCGAGCGGAGCGACGTGGCGAAGGGACTTCGTGCACGTCACCGACGTCGCTCGGGGGTACGTGCTCGCGACCGAGCGGCTCGCCGCACTCGGCGACCCACTTCTGGTGGGCGAGCGCATCGACCTGGCGACCGGGATCGAGCACGACCTCGAGGAGGTGTTGACCACGGCACGGCGAGCCACCGCGCCGATCGAGATCCCGACCCACCCGATCGCAGCACTCGCACCCACGCGCGTCGTCGGCGACGCTTCCCGAGCTCGGGAGCTACTCGGCTGGGAGCCGCGGTTCTCCGATCTCGCCTCGATCGTGGAATCGGCGTGGCGATGGCACCGCGGTCATCCGTCCGGCTTCTCGGTCGTAGATCGCACCGATGATTCCGCCGCCGGCGAGAGATTCGGGGCCGCGGCCGTCCGTCTGGGATTCGCGACTCCCGGGGATGTCCAGAAGGCGCTCGATCGACAAGCGCGCGAAGAGCGCGAAGGAGGGGGTCACAAGTTGATTGGTCTGCACATGCTCGAAATGGGAATCCTCTCGACGTCCCAGCTGATCGACATTCTGAAGGAGTACGAAGAGTGAGTTGGAGCGCGCTTCGAGCCCGATGGTACGTCCTCTGCTTTGCCGCGGTCCTGGCACTCGCGGGGGCAGGTTGCTCAGGATTCACGGGGAGTCGTTCCCGGAGTGGGGACGATCCCGTGCTCGCCGTGGTCGGGGATCGGACGATCCGTCGATCGGACCTCGAACGTCGCATCATCGAGCGGTTCTACGGCAAGCGAGCGCTTCTCGGCTTGATTCGCGAAGCACTGTTCGAGGAGGAAGCCTCCCGGCTCGGAGCACGAGTCACGCAGGCCGAGGTCGATGCCGCGGTCGCCGCGGAGCTCTCCCAGACTTCTGAGGAGCTCGACCGTCGCCTGGCGCAGGTCGGGCTCTCCCGGCAGGACGTCGAGCACGAGCTGCGGGCTGAGCTGCGCAATGCGATCCTCGTGGAAAAGGTCGTCCGACCTCAACGGACCATCGGTGAGCGAGAGCTCCAGCGTCTCTACGACCGCACCTTTGCTGTTGATCGCGTGGCGGTGCGACACATCGCCTTCCCTTTCGGGACGGCGGGGACCCCGTCCGAAGAGGCCGTGCGCCGCGCAGCGCACCAGGCGGAAGCCACGCTCGTGCGACTCGGAGCCGGTGACGATTTCGCCGAGGTCGCTCGAGAGGAGTCCGGTCACCCGGACACGGCGCGGCGAGGCGGGGACATGGGGATCGTGTCGCGCGCTTCGCCCATCGACCCGAAGCTCCTCGATGTCATCTTCGCCCTCGAAGAGGGCGAGCTGTCGGATCCTGTGCGAGAGGTGGATTACGGCTTTCACATCTTTCGCGTCGACCGCAGAATCGGCACCCGCCCGCTGGACGAAGTCCGCGACCTCCTGCGTCGCGAGCTTCTCGAAACACCGCCGACCGAAGCAGAGATCTCAGCCGTGGAGCAGATCCTCCGACAGCGCACCTCCGTGACGGTCTACGACGAAGCGATGGAGCCCGAGCGACCCTGAGCCGAGTGGAGTGTGCCCCCGGACCAAGGGTCGAAGGGGGCCGCGTCGCTGCGCGCCGGACGACCGGGCTACGGGAAGGGTGAGCGGGTGTCGGAAGAGCAACAGGAGGCGACGATGACCCAGGTCGAGGACGGACTCGACCGGGGCGCCGAGTCATCCGGGGCGGAGCCGGAGTCGGACCGGAGCGGGCCTGCCACTCGGTCCGGTCGCACCAAGCGCGGGAAGCGCGACAGTCGTGCGAAACGCCCACGCACGGGTCGTAAGAAGTCCGGGGGCAGGTCGCAGAACTCTGGCGCCGAATCGGAAGATGACATGGTGTCGGAGGGCGGCCTTCTCTCAGGGGACGGTACTGGCCCACGGGACGGTACTGTGCTGGACGAAGACGTCGATTCTGCGGACGCCGAGGAGTCTCACGGCGTGCACGCTCCCTCCGCTGGCAGCCTCGGGCCCGAGGGGACGGTGCCGTCCTGCGCCGAGGACCTTTGTTCCGGGGAGGTCCCCGACCCGACCGACGAGTCGGACGCCGAAGGCACGACCTCCGACGAGGCTTCGGAGGAGCCGGCGCGGCTCGAGGGCACGCGGTTGCGTCAGGTGGTCGAAGCCCTCCTCTTCGCTGCCTCCGAACCCATCACGCTTCGACGTTTTCGACGGATGCTCCCGGAGGCGGACCGCGCCGAACTCGAGCAGGCTCTCCTCGGGTTGGAGGGTGCGCTCGCGACCGAAGGGCGCGGATACGGCCTGGTCGAGGAGGGGGGCGGCTATCGGCTCCTGACCCGACCCGACCTTGCGCCCTACGTCGCCCGGTTGCGCGGCGAGCGCAAGCGCATTCGCCTCTCGAAGGCCGCATTCGAGTCCTTGGCGATCATCGCGTACCGCCAGCCCATTCGTCGCTCCGACCTCGATTCGATTCGAGGCGTCCAGAGCGGGAACATCATCAAGAACCTCATGGAGTGGAATCTGATCGGCGTCGTCGGGCGCGACGACGCCATCGGTCGGTCGCTGCTCTACGGAACCACCGAGGAGTTCCTCGATCAGTTCGGCCTCTCGACACTCAGCGATCTCCCGAATCCCTCGGCCTTCCTGGAACTCGGAACCACCTCCGGCCTCGAAGTCGGCGGTGACGTCGAGTTGGACTCGTCGACAGACGAACCCGTGGACGATGGAGACGAAGAGGGGGACGAGGAAGGGGTCGTGATCGACCCCCGCGACGGCGTGACTTCCTCCCCGGCGACTTCCCCCCGGGATGGACGGCCCGACAGCGAAGACCGAGCGAGTGCAGTGTCCGATGAAGACGAATCGGTCGTCGAGGAAGAGTGAGTGGCGAGGACGACGGCACGAGGCGGCAGACCAGCACCAAGGACACCTGGAGTTGACCGATGACTGCACGGCGACTGCTGGCCGCGTTCGCGCTCCTCGTCGTGCTGGTCCACCTCGGCGCCCTGGGCTTCTATCACATCCTCGAGGGACAGGAGAACTACTTCCGCTGCCTCTACCGCACCGTCCTTCTGGTGACGACGGTCAACGATCCGCAGGGTTTCCCGCAGGTCTCCTCCGATCGTGCTCGCTTGCTCGAGCAATACACGATGGTGATCCTGATCCTCGGGATGGGAGTGGTCCTGTACTCGGTGAGTTCACTAGCTGCGTGGATCATCGAGGGAGATCTGCGGGGCGGGGTTCGTAGACGAAGGACGCGTCGCATGCTCGAGAGCTACCAAGAGCACATCATTGTCTGCGGGGGTGGGGAGACCGGCCAGCTGATGAGCACCGAGCTCCTCAAGATCGGCGAGCGGTTCGTCGTGATCGAGAACGATCCCCATCGTTTCGAGGAGCTCGAGGAGATCGAGGGGCTGCTCGCCCTCCGCGGTGACGCGACCCACGACCAGGTGCTCGAGGCCGCGGGCATCGATCGCGCCCGGGGGATCATCGCGGCGCTGCCAGGCGACAAGGAGAACGTGTTCGTCGTGATCACGGCGCGCCAGCTGAACCCGAAGGTCAAGATCGTGGCTCGCTCAGTGGATCCGATGACCGACCGCAAGCTCGAGCTGGCCGGCGCGGATGTCGTCGTCGCGGCAAACACGATTGCCGCCAACCGGATGGTCTCGGCACTGGTGCGTCCGCACGTCGTCTCGTTCATCGATCGGCTGATGCGGGATCCGAAGTCCCAACATCGGATCGAGGAGATCGAGATCGCGCCGAGGAGTACCTTGGATGGCGTCACCCTGGGAGAGTCGCAATTGGCCTCCAAGACCGGGCTACTCGTGCTCGCCGTGCAACCGGCCGGTGCAGAGTTCCGGTGCAACCCGGGTTCGACCGTGCGCCTCGCTGCGAACATGCGGCTCGTGGTCCTCGGTGAGCTACGGGGACTCGCCATGGTGCGCGATCTCGCGGGCGTGCGAGCCGAGGTGTGAGACCCAGGAAGGTCCCGCCCGGTCCCTTGACATCGCAAGGGGGGCTCGCTAGTTTCCCGCCTCTCGGCGCCCGTAGCTCAATGGATAGAGTGCCGGTCTACGAAACCGTAGGTTGCAGGTTCGAATCCTGCCGGGCGCATTCTTCTCCTCCTTGGCATCCCTCTGCTTCTCTCTCTTCCTCGGCTCCCGGTACCGCGGCCGTATAGTCGGCGGCGACACTGCGGTGCCCAGCCTCCTCCCCTGATACGGCTGCGCCATTGGCTCTACCGTCGACGATCCGTTGGTGGTCCGCGACGCCCATCGGCGTCGTTGTGTCCCATGAACGGACCCGACTGGAGATCCGATCGTGAGTTTCTCCTGGCTCGACTCCAACGACGACACTCGCTGGATGCGCATCGCCTTGGAGGAAGCACAGGCGGCGGCGGACGAGAACGAGGTACCGGTCGGGGCGGTGATCGTTCACAACGAGTTCGGCCTGGTGGGCCGAGCACACAACCAGAAGGAAGGGCTCCGCGACGCGACCGCGCACGCCGAGCTCCTGGCGATCGGTCAGGCTTCCGAAGCGCTCGGCGCGTGGCGATTGGAGGGAACCACCCTCTACACGACGCTGGAACCTTGCCCCATGTGCGCCGGAGCGATCGTCCAAGCGAGGATTCCGCGCGTCGTCTTCGGCGCATTGGATCCGAAGGCGGGTGCCGTGGACTCCGTGGTCGGGTTGTGGCAACCTGGGCTCTTCAATCATGACGTGATCTGGGAATCGGGGTTGCTTGCCGACGAGTGTGGTGAGATCCTGAGCCGCTTCTTTCGGGATCGTCGACGCCCCAGGGGGTCGGCGGCCGACGGGGGCGATCCGCTCACGTCACCCGAGGATGATCTTTGACAGTTGGAGACGACTCACCCCACGCATCGCGCCAGGGGCGACCTGAGTGCAGCGGTGAGTGAAGTCGCGTGTGCGCGCGTCCCGCACCATTGGATGGGTTCCCATGTTCGCGAGTTCCTGGGCGCGTTCGCGACACACGAGTTCGATAGTCTGAGCTGCAGCGCCCGGATCCGCAGCGCCCGGATCCGCAGAGCGCGAGCGGCAGAGGACTCAGATACAGATGACGAGTGGAGAGGTGACGGAGCGGCCGAACGTGCCGGTTTCGAAAACCGGTGTACCTCACGGTACCGGGGGTTCGAATCCCCCCCTCTCCGCCACTCGTTTCAGCCCATGTGAGTGTCGCGGCCAAGCCCTCGGGCAGACCGAGTCCCCTCCATGCAGACGGAGTCCGTCCATGCAGACCGAGTCCCTCCATGCAGACCGAGCCCCTTCGGGCGGGCCGAGTCCCTTGGGTGAATCGGCGACGTGAACCGAGTTACCGGGCCCGGGCGCAGAGAGATATCGAGTTTCGGAGTTCCAGAGAGACACGGAGAGGTGTCCGAGCGGCCGAAGGAGCACGCTTGGAAAGCGTGTGTACCTCACGGTACCGCGG
>JAGQRC010000245.1 GCA_020425835.1 Planctomycetota bacterium
TCAAGGCGTACCGCGAGGTCGAAGCGGTCGAGGAGAGACCGGAAGTGATCGCGGGACGCCGCTACCGCGTGCTCCGGCTGACGCGGCCGGGAGTCGGCGAGGCGCGTCTGCTCATCGATTCGGAGACGTCGCGCGTCGGGCGGAAACGAACCGCGCAGCCGGGAACCAACGGAACGAGCGTCCGGTTCGAGGAGGTGCTCGACGACTACGTCCAGGTCGACGACCTCTGGCTCCCTCGGATCCGGACCATCTCCATCGACGATGTCGAGCGACAACGCATCACGACTTCCGAGTTCCGGGTCAACCCCGAGGTCCCTGCCGGGACCTTCGAGCGGTGAAGGCGATGAGGGGCGTGCGGTGACTGTACTTCTCGGAATCGAGCTCCGACGTTCGAGCGCGACGCTCTCGGTCGTCGATCGCAGAGCGGAGTCGACGGGATCGATGACGATCCCGCTCGAGGCGACGGTCGAGGATTGGATCGAGGCGAACCCCGAGTCCTACTTCCGCGATGTCGTCCAACTCCTCGAGCAGGCAGTGCGGCAGGCGTTGGTCGAGCCGCGTCGCGTCGCAGCGATCGGGCTGGCCGTCGATCCCGCGTTCGTGTTGCTCGGGCCCGAGTTCGACGTCGTCTCGGCGCGCGAGATCGGTTGGCGGGATGTCGTCGACTCCGAGGTTCCGGTCGCGGAGTGGGACCTGGGCGATGCGCTGAGTCGTCTCGTCGAGGCGAAGCCGACCCTGCTCCGACGATCCGGAGCGCTGATCTCGCTCCTCGACTACCTTCGCTTTCGGCTGACCGGTGCGATCGCCGTGCACGAGTCGTTCGTGATGGCGACGGGGCTCTCCGCCTCCCCGGCCCGAACCCTGGAGTGGGACGTCGAGCGCCTGCACTCATGGGGCGTGCGACGCGACGCGCTCCCTCCGATCTTCGACGCGACGAGCCGGGTCGGAGTCGTGCGCCCCGACCTCGGTCGCGATCTCGGGTTCGGACGCAACGTCTGGGTCGGAGCCGGTGCGGACCCGCTGAGCTCGCGACTGTTCGGCGCCGTCGAGCCGGTGCCGGGGACGCACGTGTTGATGCTGGACGAGCCCGGAAGTTCGCGGACCCTGACGTCGTGGCGCGTGGAGAACGACCCTGGCGAAGGAGGGCGTGACGTCATCATCGTTCCGGGCGAGGATGTCTGGTATCGACGCCAACGAGATCCCGTGGACGATCCGCGCCTGAAGCAACCGTGGGTCGCGCCATCCGAGGATCAGTGGACGATCGACGGGTGGACGCCACAGACCGCGGAGATGTGGCCCGAGCGTCCGGAGGGCGACGTCTGGTTCGCGTGGGACCTCGGCGAGGCGTCCGCCTCGGTTGCCATCTTGGCGGGGATGGCGCTCGGCTGGTGGAGAGATCGACGAGGTCTCTGGCGAAAGCGTCGTGCGCCGTTGGACTACGAGGACTTCTACAACTCCCTGCTCGCTCCGGAGCCCGAGTCGTCCGCGGAGGAGGATCGAAATGCCGACGACTCGGCGGGAAGCGTCCGAGGCGAGGGAGACCACGAATGAGACGGGACCCATGAGCGCCGACCTTCCCCTGAAGTCCATGGTCAAGACTCGTTTCGTCGGCGCGTTGGTCGGCGGAGCGATCGGCGATGCGCTCGGGTTTCCCCACGAAGGCCGATCTCGCTCGTTCATGTTCGCACTCGGCGACGAAGCGACGGACCGGTACGAGGCGCATCGCAGCGGCTATCACGGCCCGGGTCAGTACTCGATCGAAACGCAGTTCGCATTGTTGACCGTCGAGTCGCTCGTGAAGGAGGGTCGGTTCGATCCGTCGATGATCGCCGCGCGGTTGACCGACCTGTACCGGGACAACGGCGCGGTGGGGCGAGACGTCGAGTCGATCCCTGCGTTCGAGCGGCTTGCTGCGGGTGCGACGTGGGACCGATCCGGTTCGCAGAGTGCGCGCGGCGGCGGCGCGCTGTCTCGCGCGGTCCCGATCGGCCTCTGGTACCACGATCGGCTCGATCGCTGCGCCGAGGCAGCTGCAGAGTCGGCTCGGATCACCCACAGCTCCTCGGTTCCGATGGCGGCCTGCGCGGCGGTGGCCACGGCGGCCGCGTACTGCGTCACCCACCGTGAGGTCATCCTCGGAGAGTTCATCGACGACCTCGTCGCGGCGACTCGTCCGATCGACACCGAGGTCGCGGATGGGATCGCGAACCTCCCGCACGTGCTCGCCTCTCCCGAGCCCGCGGTCATCCACGAGCTCCTCGCGATCGGCCGCGATGAGAACATCGTCGCCGAGGGGCTCGCTTCGGATGCCCGAGCCGCGCTCCTCTGTGCGTTGTACTACTTCCTGCGCTCCCCGAGCCGGTTCGATCGCTGCGTGCAGGGTTGCCTGCTCGTCGGGGGGGATGTCGACGGGCCCGCGTTCCTCGCGGGGGCGCTGAGCGGGGCGTTCAACGGTGAAGAGGGTTTGCGCTCGGACTTGCGGGACGAGCTCTTCGAAGTCGAGCGCATTACGCGTTTGGCGGAAGAGCTTTACGTGGCCCGGATCGGCACCCACGACTGAGGCGACGGGCTCGGAACGGGTATACTTCTCCGCTCGACGCTCTCGGGCCGTCGATCGAGTCCCTCCGAGTCGAGGGCCGGCCGACGCGGGTGCCACGGAGAGGCATATCCAATGGGTTCCGATGTTCGCATGTTCGGCGAGGTGGCGTTCGAGAAGGGCTACATCACGACCGCCCAGCTCTACGAGGCACTGCAGATCCAGGCCCAGCAGGAAGCCGAGAATCGGCCGCGCAAGTTCCTCGGGGAGATCCTGGTCGAACTCGCCTACATCAGCGAGCAGCAGGTGCTCGAGATCTTGACCGAGTTGCACGGCCAGCGACAACGCTGCCGCTGATCTCTCCGTTCCGCGACACCCGTCGGTCCGGCGCCACGACGTCGCGCATCGTCCCGGCTCGAGTTCCCGTCGCCCACCTCCCGACCGGCTTCGACGCGGAGTCCCCGCGCCCTTCCCCTCCTTGCGCTTCCCCGGCGTCCTCGTATGCTCCACGCGCGGCCGGCCACGACGACCGGTCCGATAGGCGTCTGGCGCCGAGGGCACCCGGTGAATCTCTCCCGACTCGAGTCTCTCCTCGATTCTCGCTCGCGTTTCGTCCGCGGACTGTTGGCCGCGAGTAGCTGCGTCTACTGCGCGGGCCAGTGGATGGACGCGCGGCGAACCGAAGCGCGCCTCCGACGCGGCGTGTGGCCGGAGCGTCTTCCGGTGCCGGTGATCTCGCTCGGCAACATCGTCGCGGGTGGCGTAGGAAAGACGCCTCTGGTCGAAGCGATCGCTCGTGCGGCGATCGCGCGTGGCCGTCGTCCCGGGATCCTGAGTCGCGGCTATCGGGCGAAGTCCGGCCAGCGCAACGATGAGGCACTGTTGCTCGAGCGTCGTCTGGACGCGGTGCCCCACATCCAGGATCCGAATCGCTGCCGTGGAGGGCGGGCGTTGCTCGAGCGGTTCCCCGACGTCGATCTGATCCTCCTCGACGATGGATTCCAACATCGACGTCTCCATCGCGACGTCGATCTGGTCGTTCTCGACGCGACCCGCCCCTTCGGTCTCGGCCACCTGTTGCCGCGCGGGCGGTTGCGAGAACCCTGGCGCGCGCTCGACCGAGCCACCGGATTCGTCGTCACGCGACGAGAAGACGTCTCGAAGCACAAGGGCGTGATCCTCGACACGTTGTTGCGTCAGCATTGGTCGACGAAGCAGCTGCACTTCGCGCGGACGGTGATCGAAGGCGTCCGCGACCTGTCGGGCGGCGATGCGAAGGTTCCGGGGCGTCGCGTCTTCGCCTTCGCGGGGGTCGGGAATCCGCACGCGTTCTACGGCACGGTTCGACGATTCGACCTGGACGTCGTCGGATCTCGGAGTTTCCCGGACCACCACCGCTATCGCCGACGCGACTGGTCGGAGCTGACCGAGGTGGCGCGGCGCTCCGGTGCGAGCGCGTTGATCTGCACGGAGAAGGATGGGGTGAAGCTCGAGCCTCTTCTTCGCGGCGGACCGATCGAGGTCCCGCTGCTCCAGCTGCGGATGAGGTTCGAACTCGACGCGGGAGCGATACTCGACGATCTCGACGTCCGGCGTGAGCGCGAATCCGCTCGACACCGGGCGCCGTCGGGGCACAATTCCCGTCGCGATGCCTGACCCGTCACGAACGAGCCGCCGACCGATCGGAAGTCCCTTTGGTAGAGCCCTCGCGCCGACCCCCCGAGATTCCTCCACCATTCGACCTGTCTCGGATTCGTCCCATTCCCATCGCTCAGAGGAAGAACAAGGTCCGGCGAGAGGAGTTCGGATCGCTCGCGGATGTCGATGCGAGCATCGGGGAGTTCATCGACTCCCTGCCGCGCATCCTGGCTGCGGATGAGCTGCGTCACGCGGCCCAGTGGACTGCGGAGTCGGTCGCACGCGGGGCCCCGGTGTTCGTCGCGATGGGGGGGCACGTCGTCAAGGTCGGGCTCGCGCCGGTGGTCAACGACCTGATGCGTCGGGGGATCGTTCGCGCCCTGGTGTTCAACGGTTCGACCGCGATCCACGACAGTGAGATTGCGATGATCGGGCAGACGTCCGAGCACGTCGAAGTGAACGTCGCCGACGGTTCGTTCGGCATGGCGCACGAGACGGCGGCGCTGTTCGCGGCGGCGCTCGAGCGAGCGCGACGCGAGGGGACCGGGCTCGGCGGAGCGCTCGGTCGGGAGATCGTCGAGCAGCAGCTCCCGTTCCCGGGCGACTCGATGCTCGCCGAGGCGGCGCGGCTCGGCATTCCGGTGACCGTGCACGTCGGGATCGGGACCGACGTGATTCACATGCATCCCGAGATACACGGCGACGCCCTCGGAGCGGCGACGCATCACGACTTCCTGTTGTTGGCGGCGTTGGTGACGGAGCTCGACCACGGGACCTGGATCAACATCGGGTCGGCGGTGGTATTGCCGGAGGTGTTCCTGAAGGCGGTCAACATGGCGCGGAACGTCGGCCACTCGCTCGAAGGCATCACCGCGATCAACTTCGACATGTTGCAGCACTATCGCACGAGTGTGAACGTCCTGCGCCGTCCCGTCGCCCGCGGCATCAGTCTGACCGGTCACCACGAGATCAATGTTCCGCTGTTCCGGATCGCACTCCTGCGCGAGCTGAAGGCACGAGGGCTCGGATCATGAGCGACCACGGATACCACTCCCTGGATCTGGATCGGCTCGGAACGCCGCGAATCCTCGTGCTCGGTGACCTGATGCTCGACGAGTACATCTGGGGCTCGGTGTCGCGCATCTCTCCCGAGGCGCCCGTGCCGGTGATCGCCGGGCGGATGCGCGAGCTCAAGGCGGGGGGCGCCGGATCGGTCGTCGAGAACCTGGCGGTGCTCGGGGCGCGGGTGCAGGTGTGTGGCGTGATCGGCGATGATGAGCCCGGGGAGCGCTTCGCGGAGATCCTGTCCCGGCAAGGGGTCAGTCACCGCGGCCTGGTTCGCCGTGCGGGTCGCACGACGACGCAGAAGATCCGCGTGATGGCGAGTGTCCAGCAGGCCCATCGCGCGCAGCAGCAGGTGTGTCGCGTCGATTTCGAGGACATCCAGGCGCCCGACGAGAGCGAGCTGCGCGACATCGAGCGCTACCTCGACGAGGTGTTCGAGGAGCCTCCGTCGGTGGTGCTGATGTCCGACTACGAGAAGGGACTGCTCTCGCCCGAGGTCATCGCGTCCGTCGTTCGGCGCGCGAAGTCGTGCGGTGTTCCGGTCCTCGTCGATCCCGGCCGGAGCGTCGACTACGGCCGGTACCGAGGCGCGACACTGATCTGTCCGAATCGCTTCGAGTCGGAGCAGGCGACCGACATGGAGTTGCGGGGCGAGGAAGACTACGAGGTGTGCGCCCGTCGACTCCTCGAGTCGCTCGAGCTGGAGTCGGTCGCGCTGACCCTCGATCGCGAAGGGATCTTCCTCTTCAAGCGCGATGGCTCGTCCCAGCACTTCGGGACGCGTGCGCGCGCCGTGACCGATGTGGCCGGCGCGGGGGACATGGTGCTCTCGCTGCTCGGACTGGCGGTCGGC
>JAGQRC010000246.1 GCA_020425835.1 Planctomycetota bacterium
GGTCGCGTCGGTGACCAGGAAGTTCCCGTTGGTGTTGTCGTGGGGATCGTGACACGAGGTGCACTGGACCTCACCCCAGTCGTCGAGCCGGATCTGGGGGGGCAGATCGGGGCGCGACACGAACTCGGGGTTCGACCCGGACAGCGCGTCCTGGTAGACGAAGCTGATCGGGTGATCGTCGGACAGATCGGTGCCGAGGTTCCCGTCGCCGATCAGCGTGGTCACGCCGCCAGTCATGGAGATGGGCGTCGGAGAGCTCAGGACGGAGCCGAGCGCGATCGTTCCGTCGTGGCACGAGAGGCAGAGCTTCGAGCTCCCCGTCGGCTGCCCGACGTTCGCGGTCAGCGAGGGGCTCGAGTAGATCTGGTAGGTCGCCGTCGGCATGGCGCGGTTCCAGAGCGGGGAGTTCGGGACCGAGTTGTGCGGCGTGTGGCAGAACACGCAGATTCGGGATTCGGTCGTCGCTCGGATCGTGCCCGGACCACTCGTCGAGAGGTTGTGGACCGTGTTCTTGACGCGCATCGCCGGAACCTGCGCGAGCGTCATCGACGCCGCGCACAAGGACAGCGCCAACCAGACCGCCGCGGTCCGTCGACACTTCTCGATCAACGCGAGGGCCGGCTCGCTTCGGCCATCACGACGCATCGGCCACCTCCAGTAGTTCGAACACCTGCACGCGACGGTTGTACGTGTCTCCGACCCAGATTCGCCCATCGGGCGTGATCCAGATCCCCTTGGGCAACCAGAACTCCCCGGCATCGTGTCCCTCGTGACCGAAGCCCAAGAGTATCCTACCGTCACGATCGAAGATCTGGACGTTCTCGAACCGCGCGTCGACGACGAACAAACGGCCCGCCGAATCGATCGCCACGTCACGCGGCTGAGCGAAGTCCCCGGGGCCGTCGCCGTTGCGGCCGTAGCTCCGCAACGGCGCCCCGTTCCTATCGAGCTCTTGGACTCGGAAGTTGAGGCTGTCCGTCACGAATAGGTGCTCGTTCTCGTCGCAGGCGATGTGAAGCGGGAAGTTGAACTGTCCCGGCGCGCCGCCGCGTCCCCCGAGGCTCGGTCCGGGTGAACCGTCGCCCTCGACGACTCGAACCGCGTGCGCCAGCACATCGACGATGTACGTTCGGCCCGTTCTCGGGCCGATGGCGAGACCCACCGGTCTCTGGAGCTCCAACTCGGCGGGAGAGACGCGCCGTACCGAGCCGTTGCGATCGAGCCAGACCACGCGACCGAGCTCGGCATCGCTGACGACCACCTCGCCCGACGGTGAGATCGCGACGTCGACAGGATTGCGGAACGACATCCCGTCGCCCGCATCGGTCCACCGAGCGTGAGCGCGACCGTCGAGGTCGAAGTGATGCACACAGTGCTGCTCTGGATCGGCAATGAAGAGCTGATCTCCGTCCGCGACCGCCAAGCCGTACGGCCCCTCGAGTCTCGCGGGCTCGGGGGCGCCGGCGAACCAGCGCCAGAGGTGGGTCCAGAATCCGACGGGGGCCCGGAGATCATCGCTGCTGGCGAGGGAGCCGACATACCGCACGCGCGGGGGACCCGCGTCCGGCCAGACGATGGGCGGATCGACGGGATCGAAGATCGGCGATGGTGTGCCTGCACAGCCCGCGGACAACAGGAGCGCCAGGAGCGACCACGCTCGCGCGAAACGTGCTCGTCGGCGCGAGTTCGTGCCGGTCCGTGCAACGGTGTCGACGTTCGAAGGGAAGCGGGCTCGAGTCGAAGTCTGGGAGTGCATGAATCCTCAAGTTCCGAACGCGCTCGATCGAGCCCGAGAGCGCGCTGATCCGAAGTCCCGGCGAATCAAGAACTCGAAGATCGTACCCTCGAACCGACTGGTTCGGGAACTCGTCAGGCGATGTCGGAACCGCGTCTCGAGACTGAGCTTCCTCCATTGGTAGTCCGCCGAGAGCTGGACACCGAGTCCGTAGGCGTGCCCGGAGATCGAGTCGTCGTTGTAGTAACCGATGAGCTCGGTGTGGAAGAACAGCCGGCGGACCGGGCGACCGGTCAACCGCAGGCCGGCTCGCGACTCCCGCAGTCGCCGATCCGGATTGCGAAACTCGGTCTGCGACTGGCTTCCGTGAACGGCGAAGAGCATCTGGTCCGACTGGAACTGCCACTCGCGTTCCGCTCGAACTCGACCCGCATCGTAGGGTAGCACCGTCGAGTCCAAGGTCTCGACCTCCGCAGTGAACCGCACGCCGTCGGCGTCGTAGTCGACCCCTCCGAGGACTCCCTTCTCGCGAACTGCCCGGGCACTGGTGGGGGCGTCCGTCTCGAGCCGCTGATCCTGGTGGCGCAGGCCGACGTAGATGGCCCAGTCGTTGTCGAAATCCTCGCGAATGCGCAAAGTCTGTCGGAGGGTATCGAGCGTCTGGTCGTTCGGCACGACGAACTGGTAGTCGACGAGCACCGAGCCGCCGGCGGGGATCAACCCCGACGGGACTCGGGTCACCTCGACACGGCCTGCGGTGTCGGTGGCAACCGTGTAGTCGAGGCCCTCCGTATAGATGACCAGTCCTGCCGTGTCCGTGATTTCGATCGTGTCGACTTCGATGCCGAATTGATCCAGGACGATCCGATCCAGCCCGAAGGTGGGAAAGCTGAAGGGAGCGTCGAGCACCAGGCCTCCGGTATCTCGCGCGCTCTTGTCGAGTCGTTCGACGTAGACTCCATAGCCGACGGTCAGACGACCCCACGGGTTCAGCTTGCGATAGTCGAGGGATCCCCGGCCGTAAGGTCTGACGAAGTTCCCGGTGTCGCCGAGCTCCTGCCGGGAGGCTCCGATCTGGGCGCGGGAGAAGAGGCTCTCGAACAGTTGGTGACTCGTGCCGAGCGCGCCATCCAGAATTCGGGACTCGGTGATGTTCGTGTCGTTGCGAGTGTAGTTCAGCCTCGCGTCGCTCGTCCATCGCTCCGTGTGGGCGACCGTCAGGATCTCGTCCCAGCGAATGTACTTCCGGTCGAACTCGCCCCGCTGATCCGATCCGGTCAGACTCGACCTGAGCCCCGAACGTCCGACCTCGTCGAACTCCCAGCGGTGACGAAGCTCGCCGCGGTTCTCGGTGTAGTTTCGATCGACGAGGTCTCGGTCGACGTCGCGGTACGAGTAGTTGGCCGAGAGATCGGAGTTCTCGAATTGCCGGCTCGCTTGGATCTGGGCGATTCGCTCCCGGAGCTCGAACGTCGTGATCTGCGCCGCGAACTGCTCTTGTGAGATCTCTCGTTGGACCAGACTCGCGGAGACGGGCCAGTCGTAGACTCTGAGCGATTGCTGGACCCCGACGATGTCGCTGGTGCTGCGACTCTCGCTCAGAAGGGTCTGTGGCTGCCGGTCGATCGAGCGGCTGGCGAAGATCCGGGCCGGATAGCTGCGATCCGGGAAGAAGGAGAGCAGACCGTTGTACTCCTCGAGGGACCCGGTGTCTTGGTCCGCCGGCCCGGTGCCGCGGACGATCTCGTGCACGACGCCCAGCGCGGCGGCGAGGTCGTAGAGCAGGAACGACCGGCTGTACACCGAGCCGCTCGTGTGGACACCGACCGTGCCTTGGTACTCCTCCTCGCGGCTCTCGAGATTGCTCTGTCGTTGGAGATCGCGCTCGAACTCGTATCGCCCCTCGACGAACCCACCGACTTCGTCGACGCGGACCGCTTGCTCCGACCCCGTGTTGGATCCGAAGGACACCGCGCCGGGCGGAAGCGCACGTCGAGACGGCGATCCGCAGCCGACCAACCCCACGATGAGCCCGAGCACGACACAGGTCGACGCGGCCGAGGCTCGACGTGCGGTGCGCCGGCGATCGTGGGGGAGGCTACTGCTGCTCATTCGAAGCGGGGTCTGGCGGAAGGTCGGGGCGCACCAGGAACCGATCGCCGGCGTGTGGATCGTGGCAGGGCAGGCACGCCCCATCCTTCACTTCGGGATGGTCGTCACGGAACCACAGGGTCTGATCGGTGTGACAGAACGCGCAGAGCTCAGGCTCGTCGCGGACGAGAAGGTGGTCGATCTGGGATTCGTGAGGGTCGTGACACAGAAGGCACTGTCCCGCTGCCGCGGGGCCGTGCTGACGTTCGGACGAGTCGAGCTTGGCATAGAACTCGTCGTGACACTGCTCGCAGAGCGGGCCCGCGGGGCCCGTGATCAGGAAGCTCTGTTCCTGCGCGTGGCACTTCCGGCATTGCTTCTCGAGATACGGCTTGTGGATCGGCCAGTTGACGACGGACGCGCCGCTGAACTCGTCGCGAATGAACTGGGGGCTGATCACGGGCTTCTGTTGAACGGGCGTCTCGCCGGGACGCGGAACACCGTCGAAGAAGAAGCTCAGGATCCGATAGTGGCGCTCTGTGTTGCAAGCGATCGTGAGGACGACCAGGGTGACGGCGAGGACCTTCAGGAGACGGCCGCCCGATCGGCGCACCGTCGGCGAACACCCGACGAACGCGTTGTCCCGCCATTCCCTCATGGTCACAAGAACCTCACGGACCTGGTTCCGGCGATCGCGATGTCAGTCGCCCGACTCGGGGAGAACGCCTTGGAGTTTGGGTTGGGTGACGTTGGGAGGGAAGACAGGCAGTTTCCATTCCACGTCATCGTTCTCGTCGAGAAGTTTCAGTTCCGTCATGGCAGGGTACTCGAATCCTCGCCGCTTGCCGAACGCGTAGACGCCGATGCGACAGGTGCGGCTCAGCTGGTTGGCGACGTAGACGAGATACTCCGCCTCGAAGTCGTCCGCGATCTGATCGCGGAAGAGCTCGACGTTCTCGTAGTCGATCCAGATTCCGGCCGGAAGGTCCATCGGGCCGACCTCCACGGTGTGCCCTCCGAAAGCGAACAGCGGGGTCCCCGCGTTGTCGAAGACTTGGACCACTTGGAACGCGGCGTCCACGACGTAGATCAATCCGTCACGGTCGACCGCGACTCCCTTGATCTTGTGAAAGTCCCCGGGGCGGTCGCCGTTGCGGCCGAACTCGGCCAGCACTCGACCCTCTCGGTCGATCTTCAGGATCCGATAGTTGTTCGTGTCGGCGACATAGAGGTTGCCCAGGCGATCGATGGACATGTGGGTCGCGAAGCTGAAGCCATCGTGGCCGTAGCCGTTCTGCCCGATCCGGCGAACGACGGCACCGGTATTGAGATCGACGACGGCGATCTGATCCCGGCGATGCTGGAGGTTCTCGTCCTCGGGATCCGGGTCATCCGTGATGTCGAGAACGAACAACTCATCGCCGTGAACGACGCTGGCGACCGGCGTGTACTCCTCGTCTCCGTAGCTTCGAATGAAGGCGTCGTCGGGCCCGAACATGACGACTTGTCGGCGGAGTTTGTCGCTGACGAACTTGTTGCCAGCCTCGTCGACGAAGATGTGGATCGGCTTTCGGAGGTAGCCTCCACCGCGGGTCTTGCCCAGGAGGTAGAAGCCCCTCTGTGCGAGCTGGAAGACCGCGAGCCCCTGTGCCCCGAAGGAGTCCGTCACGTAGACACGGTCCTTGTCGCTGGCCACCGCGAACGGCTTTTCGACGACGTAGTCCTCGCCCTCCTCGCGACCGGCGAGAAAGCTGACTACGCTCGAGCGCTTCGGGACGATGTCGATCGAACCGTTGAGGCCGCGAAGGAACTGGATCCGCGGCGGGTCGCTCTTGTCGCGCGGGAAGAACGCGGCGTCCGAGATCCCGGCGTCAGGGGTGTTCGAGCAGGCGAGGACGAGAGCGACGGGGAGTAGGGCCAAACCGCGCATGACTCCAACGCGGAGGGCGACGAGCGATCGGAATCTCATGGGGGCGGTCTCTCTGAACGGGCTGACGGTGGGCGGCCGGTCCGGAGGGCTAAGATCTCAAAAAAAAGGCCCCGCGCCTACGCGGGGCCTTCGATTCCTGGGTCGATCGAGGAGTCAGGCGGGACGCAGCTCGTTATCCCGGAGCCAGGTGGCAGGTCATGCAGAGCGCGCTGCCGGTGTTGTCGACGCGCAGGAACATGCCGTATGCCGCGCGGCTGCCGTGAGCGAAGTGGCAGCTGACGCACTGAACACGGCCATCTTCCAGGTGAGCCGAGGAGCCGGCCGGGGTCTCGTCG
>JAGQRC010000247.1 GCA_020425835.1 Planctomycetota bacterium
TATTGCCGCTGGCGTGGTGAACGAGACGGGCGTCGCTATCGACTGCCGTCGGATGAAGAGTGGGAGAAGGCCGCGCGAGGGACCGACGCGCGCATCTTCCCGTGGGGCGATCGATACGATGCTTCGTTCTGCAAGAACTCGGGAAGTACGGCCGACCGGGCACAACCCGAGCCGGTGGGCGCCTACCGCACGGATTGCTCTCCCTATGGTGTCCGCGACATGGCGGGCACGATTCGCGAGTGGTGTCGGTCGTGGTTCGAGAAGAAGGACAAGCTCCGGTTGGTCCGTGGCGGTTCATGGAACTTCGATCGCATCGGGGCTCACGCCGCGTACCGAGTCGGGTGCCCTCCAGGAATCTCCTACCCCTTCATCGGCTTTCGTCTGGTGCACCGCCCGGAGAAGCGGTCGATCCGCTGAGATCGGACCGGAGCCTCTCGAGTGTCTGCTCGAAGACCTCGCGGACGCGTCGGGTGTGGTACCGAATCTCCTCGAGCAGGTAGTCGCTGGCCTTTCCAGACTCTGGAGCCTGGTAGCCGATGCGACGCGCGAGATCCTCGAGCGACTCGTGGTCGGTCGGGATCATCCGCACACTCGACCGGTGCATCATCGATAGCCTGTTCTCGACGAGTCGGAAGAACGTGTAGGCGGTCGACAACGTCGCGCCCTCCTGGGGAACGAAGAACCCGCGCTCCGTCAGTTCGTGAATGGCCCGGTAGGTGTTCGGCTGCCAGAGTGCGCGCTCTTCGTGGGCACCGAGGAGAATCGCGCATTGGACGAGGAACTCGATGTCGAGGAGCCCACCGGGACCGGCCTTCAGATGGAATCCCCCGTGGGTGACGCCCTTGCGGCGGACGTGCATCGAGATCATCTCGGAGAGGATTCGATCGACGTCCAGCCCTCGACCGACATTGGACCGGACGAACCCGAGCACGCGATCCCCGAGTGCGAGGCTTCCTGCGACCGGTGCCGAGCGAACGAGCGCCTGATGCTCCCAGATCTGGGACTCCTCGCTGGTGAAGTAGGAGCGGAACTCGCGGAACGAGTGAACGAGTGATCCTCCCTGTCCGCGCGGCCGAAGACGAAGATCGGTGGAGTACAGCGCGCCCCCGTGACCGGGGTTGTTGAGGAGACCCACCACACGTTGGAGCAGCTGTGTGAAGAACTCGCGCTCGGTGTGGCCGCTCTCGGTGACCCCCTCTCCGTCGTAGACGAGGATCATGTCGATATCGGACGCGTATCCCATCTCTTGTCCGCCCAACCGACCGAGTGCGAGGATGACGTGTTCCGGCGGACGGTCACTGGTCGGCTTCAGCACGCCGAGTCGCTCGACGAGCTCCGCCTCGGCGACGTCATCGACGATGCGCAGCGTGGCACGAGCGAGAGACGAGAGACGATCGATGACGCCGAGCAGCGGAATCCGCGCCGCGAGGTCGAGGATCGCGGTTTCGACGAGATGGACCGCCCGGAACTCGTGAAGGCGTTTGATACGGCGATCGGGGTTCGAGCCGGCCAGAGTCGAGCGTAGCTCGTCGACCAGCGTCTCTTCTTGGACCGGCTCACCGATACGCAGCCGATCGATCACCTCGTCGAGGTTTCCCGGGTGGTTGAGCAGGAGCTCCGAGATGAATCGACTGCAGCCGAAGAGGTCGACGAACAGCGCACAGTACTCGGGCTGGTCGGCGAGGAGTTGATAGAACGTGGCGGGTGTGCCGAGAGTCTCGACGCAGTTGGTGAACATCAAGAGCGCCTGATCGGAGTCGGGGACGGCCCGAAGCCGAGCGAGGAGATTCGGAAGCAGGTGCGCGAGGAACTGACGCGCCCGCGGAGACCGAAGCTCGCGCCGTCGAGGATAGGCGAGTCGTCGCAGCAGGAGATAGGCTTTCCCTGGATCTCGGAAACCGAGCGATCCGAGCGTACGGTCGATCTCCGTGGGCTCTGGCTTGAACGCGAGGACCAGGTTGATCTCGTCGATCGACCCCCCGCTGAACAGGCGGTGGAACAACCGATCGAGAATGGCGCGGATCCGGTTCCTCTTGAGGTCGAACTGCGCCCGGAAATCGTTCCAGTCGGAGTAGCCCAATCCCCTCGCGAGCGCCCGCCGGCTGGGGGGATCCTCGGGAAGAACGAAGGACTGGAGCCGGTGTCGGAGCATCAGCCGGTGCTCGATGGTGCGAAGGAATCGATATCCTTCGGCGAGGAACGAGCTCTCGGCGAGAGTGAGCGCGCCGACGCGATGGAGCATGGGGATGGCGCGAAAGACGTTTCCGGCCCGGATGCTCGGATAGATCGCCCCGTGGAGGAGTTGCAGGAACTGGACGATGTACTCGACATCACGGATACCGCCCCACCCGACTTTGATCTGTCGCCGCTCCGGATCGCGACCTTCCAGAGTTCGTTCGAGCTGGTTCTTGTATCCCTGCAGTTGGTGGATGTCCTCTGCCCGGAAATCACCTTCGTAGACGAACTCCTGGAGATCGGTCGCGAAGGTCCGCGAAGCGAGAAGTGGTCCGCAGACGGCGCGCGCTCGTATGTGGACCATCCGATCCCACGTGCCTGCGTGAACCCGGAGCTCTCGGTCCGCCTGGCGAAGGGTCGGGACCAGCGGACCAGACGGACCTCCGGGTCGCAATCGAAGGTCGGTGCGATAGAGGTGCCTTCGACCGCGTCCGGCGAGCAGGGCGAGGACTTCGCGCGCGATGCGTGTGGCATGAGATTCGTCGCACCGGTCGCCGCGGATGAAGTAGAGGTCGATGTCCGACGAGTAGTTGAGCTCGTTTCCGCCCCACTTCCCGAGGGCGATCACCGAGAGATCTTCGGGTTTCCCGCCGACGCTGCGTATCGCGGCGAGCATCGTTTCATCCGCGAGTCTCGAGAGGGACGACGCCGTCTGCTCGACCCGAAGTCTGCCTTCGAGTTCAGCGAGGCAGATCTGCAAACTCTGAAGACGGTGCCAGTGTTGGAGTTCCTCTTCGCTCGTCCCCGAGAAAGGAAGCGGGAGCGGCTCGGGTGAGGCGCGGGGGACGAGCTCTGAGGCGAGCCCCACCGCGGAGTCGATGAGTTGGTCACTCGTTCCCGCGAGGAGCGCAAGTCGGGGAAGCACCGTGGAGTCGATCGTCCCGGGTTCGGCGGAGACGAAGCGCTCGAGCCCGTTCAACGCGAGGTCGAGATCGGGGGTCTGCGCCGCCAGATCGATCCACTGATCGGCAGAGAGACCGAGTCCCGACCCGGCCAGCGATCGAACGTTGAACAGGGAGCGATCGAGGTGTGCCACATCGAGCTGCACCAATCGGTCGCGGAGCCGGGACTCGTCTTCCCCATTGGAGCGAGTCGTGGGCTGGCTCATCGTTCGCGCCTCGCTCGGGGTCTGGTGTCCTGGAACCTGTTGGGCGTCGCGTGCGTGGTCGCCGCCTCGGGACCGGAGGATCCACGAAGGTGATCGACTGTTTGGACCTCACTCCTCTGGGTCCACCGAAGAGTATTCGGAACGCAACACCCCGACCGCGCGGGAGTAGGCGGTGATCGCGTTCTTGTAGTCGACGCGAGCGCGAAGCTCTTGGGACTCTGCGTCGAGGAGGTCGTTCTGGATCTCGAACACCTGGAAAGACGTGGAGATTCCGACCCGCAGGCGTTCACGCTCCCCAGCGAGGGTCTCGCGTTGGAGACGGACCTGCTCCCGACGAGCGACGACGGTTCGATACGCGTTGCGGATGTCCCGTACGGCGCGCGAGACTTCGAGCACCGCCAGGTTCTCCAGTCGCTCCAGCTCGAGTCGTGAGGATTCGAGCGCTGCCTTTGCTCGGAAGTGTTCCCGGTGTGCGGCACGGTTTCCGATCGCGTACTCGAAGTTCAACGCAACGGTCCAGGAGTAGTATCGGCCTGAGAAGAGCTCGTCCCAGGAGTCTCCGATGGACTTCTCGAGACCGAGTTGAGTCCAGCTCGCAGAGAGGTCGAGCGTGGGCAGAGTGTTGTGATCGGCTCGGCGAAAGGCATGCGTCGCGGACCGAATGGCGTGTCTCGCCCGCCGGAGATCGGGTCGTTGTTCGAGCGCGAGCGCGATCGCGTTCTCGAGATCGATGTGGATCTCCTCGAAATCGAGGGGGGTCGTGAGGGCGATCCGGACGTGCTCGTACAGCGCGCGGCCACGCGGAAGCTGTTCCTTCTCGCGCAGGACCTCCTTGTAGTTGAGGAGATCGAGAAGGGTGTCCTGCGCGGTGAGAACGGCGTTCTCCGCCTGGATGATGCCGCTCGTCTGATCGGCGATGTTGGCCTGCGCCTGAGTGACATCGACTTCCTTGGCGGTACCGGCGGCGAGCTTGTGTTGATTGATCTCGAGCAGCTGCTCCGCCTCGCGGAGGCTGGATCGCCGAACCTCGAGGTCCTTGTAGGTGAAGTAGAGATTCCAGTACGCGTCGATCACTGATCGTATCGTCTCGTTGACCTGGGCTTCGAGTTCTTGACGCGCCATCGCGCTACTCTCGCGGGCGATCCGGAGATCAGCGAGGTTCACGTCGTAGCCGAAGTCCTTCAGGAGCGGCTGGTTGATCGACGCGGTGATCGACGTGGAGTTTCGGGGGTTGAAGCCGAAGAATGTCGAGTTCGGATTGTCGGAACGGTCGTCACGAGCTTCGAGCCTGTAGGTCGTTCCGATCGGCATCAGCCCGGAGATGCCGATGTTCCCGCTCTGCGTTTCGAAGGGATTGACGAGGATCGAGGTCGTCGACCCGAGGCCGGACAGAGTGTCGACCGTGGGTTGGCGGAACTTGCTCATCGTGTAGGCGCTGGAGAAGAGCGGGTCGAATGCGGCCGACGCGATGCCGATGTTCTGATGCTGCTGATAGGCATTCAGGGTTTCGATGTTGACGTCGAGATTGCGGCCGAGCGCGATGGCAACGGCTTCGTCGAGCGAGAGGTCGATACGGAGACCAGAGTCTCGTCCGGCGATCGGTGGAGGAAGCGCGGGGCCTACGGGGGCCGGTTCGTCGGTCTCGACGGACGGTTCGGGCTCGTCACCGCGGGCGGGAAGCGTGGGGATCGGGATGACGTAGAGGAGTAGGACGGCCAGGAAGCATCGACTCATGGGTCGCCTCGTTCGCGGGTGTCGGGAGCAGGATCCCCGGAGCGGGGAGAGCCGAGATTTCGGGCTGGCGGCGAATCGGAGTCGGAATGATAGGTGGTCCCGTCTCGGAAACAACGGGGTGCCGGGACGGCGAACCGCGCGAGTCACGACTTCTTCTCCTTCGACTCTCCTCGTGGCAGAGCGAGGGCGCCGAGGCGAATGACGGCGAGTGTCATTGCGGCGAGGGCTGTCAGGATGAACAGGAGGGAGAAGGCTCCCCAGAAATGATCGCTGTAGAAGATCCCGATGAGTTGTCCTCGCGACAGGAACCCGAACTTCACACCGAGCCAAGAGAACACGAACGCGGTGCAGTGAGCCAGGAGCAGGCAATACAGGGCGGCGATCAGTTCGCGGCCGGGAAGCGCTGCCGAGATGAGGGCACCGATCGCGACGTAGAGCAGCACCCAGCCTTGAGCCCGGTGGATGTGCAAGTTCCGAGGGAGCTCGGTCAGTTGGTCCACGAAATGTCGGAGCGGGTGAATGTCCAGGCTTCCGGTTTGGAGGTCCTCGGGCCGGTAGATCGGTAGATGGAGAGGGGCCTCGATGAGGGTGGGGTAGCTCATGAGGACGGTGAACAGGAGTACGAACAGGAGTCCGAGGCGGACGAAAACCCAAATGGCGGGTCCGACGTGTCGGACAGGTGGAGGCTCGGTCCGCAAGAGGGGGCCACGTTGGAGCACGGTGAGGCGCCGGAGCTTCGATCCAGACAGGATCGCGGCGATCGTGCGGACTGCCGCGTCGACGAGAAAGCCCGGGAGGAAGGCGATCTTCACGCCCACCCTCTCGTGGAGAGTCGAGCGGAGCATGGAGGCGACAAAGAGGAGCATGCTCCACAGTGCGAGCCAAATCACGATCGCATTTGGGAACACAAGTGTACTCCGATAGCAAGGGTGCCAGCTCATCGCTGCGCACGCGCTCCCTCACCTCCAATTCCCTCAATCAACTACCCGACGATCTGGCGATTGATCCGC
>JAGQRC010000024.1 GCA_020425835.1 Planctomycetota bacterium
GTCATCCATGCGATCGACGTCGTCCTGCTTCCCACGGAATGAACCTCTTCTCGGACCCGACTCGGCTGCGCACCGAGTCGGGTCCCTTCGATCCCACGAGTCACCCGCGCCGACCGGAAACCGAGACCGAGGCTGCGTTGAACACCGTCGACCCCATCACGATCCTCGGACGCATGGCCGCCGGCGACAGAGCCGCGCTCGGCGACTGCATGGATCGTTATGGCGCTCTCGTCTGGTCAGTGGCCCGACGGCTCTCGCCCACGCGCGAGGATGCGGAAGATGCCGTCCAGGAGATCTTCCTGGACGTGTGGAAGAACGCGGACCGCTACGATGCCGAGCTCGGATCCGAGTCGACGTTCGTCGCGACCATCGGTCGCCGCCGCTGCATCGACCGGCTTCGCAAGAAGGGTCGACAGGTTCCCGTCACTTCGATCGACACCGAGATGATCGAGCCCGCCGAGCCGTCCGATCGCAGCCTCGCCCAGGTCGTCGTCGACGACGAGATCGAGTTCGTGCGATCGAAGATCTCCTCGCTCAAGCCGGATCAACAACGCGTCCTCGCCCTCTCGGTCTACGGCGGGTTGAGTCACTCGGAGATCGCCGAACGGCTGTCGGTGCCGCTGGGCACGGTCAAGACCCACCTCCGTCGCGGACTCCTCGAAGTGAGACGTCTCCTCCAGGTCCACCGCGCGTCCCGCTCGCGTGCGGCGATCGGCCGGGCGCGAGAGGCGGAGGGGTGGGCATGACGATGAACGAACTCTTCGAGGCCGATCCCCGCCTGGTCGACCTGCTGATCGTGCACGCGACGACCGGGCTCACGTCCGGGGAGCGCGAGGAGCTCGATCGGCTTCTCGCGGCGAACCCGAAGCTCGCGCTGGGGGAGTTCGAGGAAACGGTCGCCGTCGTCGATCAGGTGCTCGCCGGGAGGAGCGAGACGATTCCGCTCCCGATCGATCTCCGTCGGCGCGTCCTGGACGCGCTCTCCCGAGTTTCGCCGTCGGCTCGGGAGTCTGCCCGGGGCGTTCGTCGCCCGGGTCTCACGCGAGCCGCGCGAAGCGCAGGTCTCGGTTGGGCGGTCGCCGCCGCGGCGTTGGTGCTCCTCGGCGTGAAGGTGCCGCCGACGTGGACCCCCGAGCCGTCACTGAGCACACAGGTCGAGCGAAGTCTCGCGCGCACCGACGCAAAGCGATGGAAGTGGCAGCCACCGTCGTCGGAACGATTCCGATCGGTCACCGGGGAGGTCGTCTGGATCCCGTCCGAGCAGCGCGGCTTCCTGCTCTTCTCCAGCCTGCCCGCCCTCGATCCGACGCGCGAGCAGTACCAGCTCTGGATCGTCGACGATGCCACACGACGACGCCATCCCGTCGACGGCGGCGTGTTCGACCACCCCGGAACCGAAGGCGCGGTCATCGTCCCGTTCCACTCTCGGCTCGAAGTGTTCACGGCATCCGCGTTCGCGGTGACGGTCGAGCAGCCGGGAGGCGTCGTCGTCTCCGACGGTCCTCTCGAGATCATCGCCACCGAGTCGTAGGGCGACGATCCTTCAGCGGCCGAGCGCTTCCTGGAGACGCTGCTCGTGCGCTCGTTGGAGTTCCTGGACCTGGCCCTGGAGCCGATCTCCCTCGCGAACGGCTTGATTGCCGGTCATGGCATCCGCCGCATTGTGGATCGCCTGGACCGACTCGCCGCAGCCCGCGGCGAGGAGCAGTGCGCCCATTCCGATAACTCGAAGCCACTTCATCTCGTCCTCCGGAGCGCACGCCTCGTCCGCAGCGGTCGAGATCGATGTCGCTACCCGAGTGTGAGACACTCGATCGCCGCGGGCAAACCGGGTCCCTCCTCCAACGCGCGAAGTGCGGAGCACCCCGATGATTCCTGGAGATCTCGTCGAGCGACTCGCGGCGGTCCGCTCGATCGCCGTGGTGACCGGGGCGGGTATCTCGGCGGAGTCCGGCATCCGCACGTACCGCGGCGTCGGGGGACTGTACGACGATCCCGAAGCGGGCGACCGCACGGTCGAGGCGTTGACCGGCACCACGCTCCAGCGCGATCCCGATCGGACGTGGCGGGCCGTCGCCCTGCTCGCGCGCGAGGCGATCGATGCGCGACCGAACGCGGGGCATCTCGCGCTGGTCCGGATGGAGGCGCTCGTCGATCGCTTCGTCATCCTGACCCAGAACGTCGACGGTCTGCATCGGCTGGCGGGAAGCCAGAACGTCATCGAGATCCACGGCACGATCACGCGCGCGGAGTGCATGAGCTGCGGCGTGATCACACCGGTGGAACGAGACCTCTACCGGGACCTCACGGTCGCCCCTCGATGCGATGCGTGCGGGGGAGTCCTGCGACCGCGTGCGGTACTGTTCGGCGAGCTCCTTCCGGTGCTCGCCGCCGCACGGATGCAGGACGAGGTGCTCGACCGCCCGTCCGATCTCGTCATCGGCGTCGGTACGACCGGACTCTTCCCGTACATCGTCGAGCCGATCCTCCGCGCACGCGCGATCGGGAGCACCACCGTCGAGGTCAATCCCGAAGAGACAGAGATCTCCGATCTCTATGACTTCCGGCTGCGTGGCCCGGCAGGGGAGATCCTCCCGGGGCTCGTCCGCGCGCTCGAGGATCGATCGGAGGCGACGCGGTGATCGCGGTGACCCCGTGGCTCCTGCTCGCCCTGGTTCGGATCGCGACACCGACGTCCATCTGGATCGAGGGAGAGTCGCCGCGAGAGCAGACCATGCACCGGCACCCGTGGTGGTACGACCAGATCGACCGCGGTCAACTCTCGGGCGGAGACTTCATCTCCAACTTCTCCGAGAGCGACGAAGGGGTCGCGGCCTACACCGTGGACGTGCCGCAGCGTGGGACCTACCACTTCTGGGTGCGGGCGAATCCCACGCAGTCCAGACTCTCCTACCGGGTCGACGGCTTGCACTCGAGCTGGGTGGAGATCGATGTCCGATCGCCGATCGACATCCGCAATGTCGCCGCGGACGGCAAGGTCGACCTGCGCTTCATCGCGTGGATCGAAGCTGGTCTCCTCGATCTCCCCCGCGGACGTCACACCTTTCGGTTCCGCATGCACTCGGAGAATCACGCGCACGGAATCCTCGACTGCTTCGTGCTGACTCGCGACCCGTTCCACCCTCGCGGAGCGGCGAAGCCGGAGGAGCTCGCCGAGGAGGAGCGGCGGCTCCGGGAGAACAACGTGGGCTGGTTCCCGTTCCGACCCGAGACCGATGACTTCGCGACGAGCGCCATCGACCTTCGCTCGCTGAACGAGGAACGCGCGGGGCAGTCGGGCTTCGTGACCGCACGGGATGGCCGGTTCTTCCTGGGATCGGGTGAGGCCGTTCGGTTCTGGGGGGTCAACGTCTCCGCGGAGCTCGGGGAGCGGCCGTTGACCGAGATTCGGCGCGTTGCTCGGATCCTCGCCAAGCGCGGAGTCAATCTCGTGCGGTGGCATTCGCGCGTCTTCGACGAGACCCGCGGTACGATCGACCCGAGCCGAGTCGCCTCGATCCATGCGGTTGTCGAAGCGATGCGACAGGAGGGAATCTACACCCACCTCTCGATCTTCTTTCCGCTCTGGCTCCGCCCCCCTCCGACGAGCGATCTCCTGTCCGGCTACGACGGGTCCCACCATCCGTTCGCGGCGCTCTTCTTCGATGCCCGCTTCGAGTCGGCGTACCGCCTCTGGTGGAAGGCGGTACTCACGACCCCCAGCCCGCACACCGGACGCCCGCTGACCGAGGAGCCAGCCCTGTTCGGCGTCGAGCTGGTCAACGAGGACTCGTTCCTGTTCTGGACCTTCTCGGAGGACAACATCCCCGATCCGGAGCTCCGCGAGCTGGAGTCGCAGTTCGCGAAGTGGACGAGCGGACGATACGGCTCCGCGACCAAGGCGTTGTCGGTGTGGAAGGGAACGACTCATCCTCGCGACGCCGTGGATGAGGGGCGGCTCGGTCTCCGCCCCCTCTGGAACGTGTTCAACGAGCGACTTCCCCGCGACCAGGACACCGTTCGCTTCCTCGTCGAAACGCAGCGCCGCTTCTACTCTCGAACCCGGGATCACCTCCGGTCGATCGGTTGCCGGAGCCTGATCACCGCGTCGAACTGGCACACGGCGAGCCCTCGGGTGCTCGGTCCACTCGAGCGGTACAGCTACGCGGTCGGTGACTTCATCGACCGGCACGGCTACTTCGGCTGCCATCATCGCGGAGACCACGCGAGCTGGTCGATTCGTGTCGGCCACTCCTACCGCGACCGCAGCGCACTCCGATTCGATCCCGAAGAGCGAGGCGCGCCACCACGCTTCGCCCATCCCGCGATGGACCTCCAGATCGGGAGCCTCCCGAGCATGATCTCGGAGACGGGCTGGAATCGCCCCAATCGATATCGGTCGGAGGCTCCGCTCTTCTTCGCGACGTTCGGCGCCCTCCAGGACAGCGATGCGATCGTCCACTTCGCGCTCGACACCGAACGATGGACGGTGCGTCCGAACTACTTCGTGCAGCCGTGGACGCTGATGGCGCCCTCCCAGATGGGACAGTTCCCGGCGGCGGCGCTGATCTACCGGCGCGGTTGGATCGCCGAGGCCGAGCCGGTGGTCGAGATGGACCTCGGCCTGGATTCGCTGTTCGCGCTCGAGGGAACGCCGCTGTCCCCCGGAGCGAGCCTCGACGAGCTCCGCGCTCGCGACACCCCGGGACCGGGTGACGGCTCCAGCGCGATCGATCCGCTCGTTCACTTCGTCGGAAGGACCGTGCTGCGCTTCGGGACCGGGAGCGAGCGGAAGGTCGAGTCGTCGCGCAAGGCGCTCGGGTCCATCGATCATCGGCGACGACGCGTGACCAGTGCGACCGAGCAGGTTCGTCTGGACTACGGGAAGGGACTCCTCACGCTCGATTCGCCGCGCGCCCAGGGGGCGTCGGGGAACCTCGCCGACCGTCGGATCGAGCTCTCGAACATCGAGATCCGCTCCCCGCTCGACCTCGCTCACATCGTGCTGGTGTCACTCGACGGCGAGCCGCTCGAGTCGTCGAGGAGCATGCTGCTCCAAGTGATGACGGAGGACCGACCGGCCGGGTTCGAGACCGAAGGTGATGATCCGCGCGTGATCCGTTCGCTCGGGTCGGACCCTTGGTGGGTTCGCGAGGTGCGTGGGGAGATCCGATTCGCGCTCGGTCGCGGCGAGCGCCGCGTGCGCGAGCTCGGTCCCAACGGGGAAGTGCGCACGGAGCGCACACTCGGGAAGTCGCTCGAGCTCCGTCCCGATGTCATCTACTACTGGATCGGGTCCGATCCGACGTCCGACGAGGAGAAGTGATGCCGCCCGATGATCCGATGCGGAGCTTCTGGCGTGAGCGGTGGAGCGAGGGGAGGATCGGGTTCCACCAGAGCGACTTCAATCGTCATCTGGTGGCCCATGGTCGAGCGGTGTTCGGCGAGCCACCGCGTCGCGTCCTGGTTCCTCTCAGCGGAAAGAGCCTCGATCTGCTGTGGCTCGAGGCGCAGGGCTATGAGGTTGTTGCAGCGGAGTACGCGGAACGCGCCGTGAACGAGTTCCACGACGAGAACGAGCGTCCGGTCGAGATCGGGACCGCGCTCGATCTCGAGGTGCGGAGGAGCGGGTCGATCACCACCTTCGTCGCCGACTACTTCGCCCTGACCCGGGACCACGTCGGCCCGATCCATGCGATCTACGACCGAGCCGCGCTGGTGGCGATCGCACCGGAACGACGGACGGAGTACGTCGCGCACTCGTTGGAGCTCCTGGAGCGCGGGGGAACCGTGCTGCTGCTGACGATCGACTATCCCCAGGGGGAGAAGGAGGGCCCTCCGTACTCGGTGCCCGATGCGGTGGTGCGCGAGTTGTACGAGCCGCGACGTTCGGTCGACTGCCTTCACGCCGAGGACGTCATCGATCGACATCCCGCGTGGCGGGAACAGGGTGTCCGCCGACTCGTCGAGCGTGTCTACCGGCTGAGCTGAGAGCGCGGCGGATCAGGCCGGTTCTCGCTGCAGGTTCTCGAGGATGGTCTGGAACAAGACCGCGCGATCGACCGGCTTCGTCGCGTACCCGTCGCATCCCGCACCGAGACACTTCTCGCGGTCGCCGGACATCGCATGAGCCGTCAGGGCGATGATCGGAAGATCGATGTCGAGCTCGCGAAGCGTCTGGGTCGCCTCATAGCCATCCATGATCGGCATCTGCATGTCCATCAGGATCAGGTCGAAGTTCGAGTCCTCGGCGAGGATCGCATCGACCGCCTCCTTGCCGTTCTCCACCAACGTGACGTCGCAGCCGCACTTCTCGAGGAGCCGACGAATCAGACGTTGATTGTCCGGACCGTCCTCGGCGACCAGAATGCGCACTTCGAGTCGGGGGAAGGTCGACTTGCCGGCCCGACGCTGGGTGGCGCTGGGAGCCCAACGATCGAGATCGGCGACTCGCCGCGCGTCCGGGACCGCTCGCAGGGGGAGCTCCAATCGAAACGTGCTTCCTTCCCCGGGACTGGACGTCGCCGTCAATGAGCCACCGAGGAGGTGGGTCAGGGCTCGCGAGATACTGAGTCCCAGTCCGGTGCCGCCGAACCGGCGTGTGGTACTCGCATCGGCTTGGGCGAACGCATCGAAGATGCGGGAGAGCTGCTCCCCCGACATCCCGATCCCGGTGTCGGACACCTCGACGACCAACCGAGGCTCCTCGTCATCGTCCCAGTCGGCACTGAGGATGACCGTCCCTCGCTCGGTGAACTTGATCGCGTTGCCGAGAAGGTTCAGGAGGATCTGGCGGATTCGAGTTCGGTCGGACTCGACGCACTCGGGAATCGGGTTGCGGACCTCGAACATCAGATCGAGCCCTTTCGACCTCGCCTTGGTCGACATCAGAGCGCGGAGATCGACGAGAACCTGTGGGAGCACCACGGGTGCGCTCTCGACCTCGAGCCGACCCGCCTCGATCTTCGAGATGTCCAGAATGTCGTCGAGGAGCTGCAGCAGGTGCTCGCAGTTCTGTCGAATGGTCTTCGCGGCACTCATGCGGTCGAGACCCGAGAGATCCGGTTCAAGGAGCTCCTCGGCGAATCCGAGGATCGCGGTCATCGGCGTCCGGATCTCGTGACTCATGTTCGCGAGGAACTCGCTCTTGGTGCGGTTGGCCCGATCCACGTCGTCCCGCGCACGATCGAGACTGTCGAGCATCCGGTCGAACTGCGCTCCCAGGCGTCCGATCTCATCCGGGGAGTGGATCGGCGATCGAACGGTCGTGTCGCCGTCCGCGCGGCTCTCCATCGCCGCACCGAGCTCGGAGCAGGGCTTCAACACCGACCGGTGGACGAGGAACAGCGCCACGATGGCGATCAAGCTCGCAAGCCCGAGGAGGAGCCACGTCGTCGACGTGGCGAGGGTCTGGGCCTGGGCCGCGACGTCCTTCGTGTCGAGATCGACGAAGACGATACCTTGTGTCTCATCGACGCCGGTCGCGGGTCGGGACCAGGACAGCGGCGCGAAGACCAGGAGGCTCTCGTCCGGTCCCTCGAGGTGGATCTCCCGCTGCGTCCCGATCGCCCTTGCCATGCCCTCCTGGACGGTCGGTGGAAGCACGGAGAGCCCTTCCCCCAACCAGGCCCCGCGACTGCTCCCGACGATCACCGGCGGACTCCCCATGGCGAAGACCACCGTGTTCAGCTCGCGCTCGCCACCGAGGTAGGCGACGAACCGTTGGACCTCGCTGGGCTCATCGACGACCTCGGCCATGAAGTGAACCGAGTCGACGATCAGCGTCGCGTGGTCGGCGATGTGGTCCGTCAAGGACGGAACGACGTGGGTCGCGATCAAACCCTGAGCGACGAGGACCATCGTGACGCTGAGGATCACCATCGGCACGATGATCTGGAGTCGGATGGATGAGCGGAGACTCATCGGCCACGCTCCGATCGAGCCCGACGAACGGGCTCCGGATCGATCTCGTTGCCCGTGAGCGGCGCCACGCGGGTCTGTCCGGTCTGCTCGAGAACGCGCACGACGTCCCGGAGCACGCGCTCGAGCTGCCCGCCGGGCTCGAGGAACGGCTCCTGCTCGTCCACTTCCACCAAGCGAATCTCGCTGGCGAGACAAGACAGGAACTCGGCGACGGTGAGCCCCTCGCGCTGCGCCATGATCCGAGCCGGCTCGTCCGGTCGACGGCGCGCTTCGTTCCTCGCTCGATCGAACGCACGGATCATCGCGGAGACATCCTCGGGGCGCTCCCGGATCGCTCGCCCCTCCACGACCATCAGGTCGAGCACCTCCCCCGGGATCTCGGCCGAGGTGAAGAGCCGACGGACTCCACCCCGTCGCTCGATCTCCGTCAGATAGAGCGGGTACGTGACGACGGCGTCGCAACGACCTTGCGCGAGGGCACTCGGCATGTCGGCCTGGGCGACGGGGACACAGATGACATCGTCGAGGGATGCGCCGCGGATCTCGAGCGCGCGCGCCAGCAGGAAGATGTTGAGGGAGCCGAGCTCGACGCCGACGCGATGGCCGCGGAGGTCGTTCAGGTCCGCAATGCGGTCCTGCGCGACGATGACATCGCCGCCGTTCGAGTAGTCCGTGACGAGCACCGCCTTCGGGTCCTGCCGTCCGCCGCGACGCGCCTGGATCAGCTCGACGACGGTGCAGCCCATGCCATCGATCTGACCCCGCTCGAAGGCGCGCCGAACATCGCCCAGCGACGGATACTCGACGATGCGGACGGCGACGCCCTCCTGCTCGAAGTAGCCCAACTCCTGGGCGAGGTAGAAATGCTCGTAGCCGGGCCAGGGGTTGATCCCGATGCGCAGCGGGGCGACGGCCTTCGCTTCGCATCCCCACGAGGAGATCGAGACGAGAACGAGGAGGGCGAAGGTAGTCTTCCGCACGGCGGCCATGGAATCTCCCGACGGAGGGTAGGGTTCCTCCGTACTCCCATCGGCGGTTCGCCGTCGGAGACTTGAGTGAGACGCAGGAGAGCTTCCCCTCGCTCGAGGCGGCTCCGAGTTATCGGACCGAGAGAGCGCGATCGTTCCGTCCGAACGCCCGCGCGAAACGGGTCCCGAGGATCGGGTTTGGCGGTATCGTCTCGTCCGAACGGAGCGCGACGCTTGAAGGACCCGACCGATCCCGACCTCCGACCCCCCGAGATCCAGTGGACGGGAGATGACCCGACCTCGGTCGCGTTCGACGACGTCTACTTCTCCCGAGAGGGTGGTGTGGAGGAGACCGAGCACGTCTTCCTCGCCGGCAACGACCTGCCCCGGCGGTGGCGCGACGCCGAGCAGTTCACGATCGGCGAGACTGGCTTCGGGACCGGGTTGAACTTCCTCGTCATCTGGCGCGCCTGGCGTCGCGATCCCCGCGCGCCGCGGCGGCTCCACTTCTTCTCGGTCGAGCGAAGCCCTCTGTCTCGAGAGCAACTCGCGCGCGCCCACGCCTCGCGCGCCGCTGTCGCCCGCGAAGCGACCGACCTGATCGCGCGCTATCCCACCCGATCTCCCGGGTTCCATCGCGTGTCGTTCGACGAGGGTCGCGTGGCGCTCACGCTGCTCTTCGGCGAGGCGGTCGATCAACTCCGCCGCGTCTGGGGCGGGACCGAGGGCGTGGCCGACGCGTGGCTCCTCGACGGCTTCGCCCCTTCCCGGAACCCCGACGCCTGGACGGAGGAGCTCCTCCGAGAGATCGCCCGACTCTCGCGATGCGGCGCGACCTTCGCCACCTACACGTCGGCCGGAGCGGTCCGGCGCGGGCTCGAGTCGGTCGGGTTCGAGGTGGAGAAGCGCCCGGGCTTCGGGAACAAACGAGAGATGTCCGTCGGACGACAACGACGCCGCGGTCTCGGCGACCAGGCGACGCATCCCTGGCTCGCTCCCGCGGCCGGCACCCGCCCATCCCGCGCCTTGGTGATCGGGGCGGGCCTCGCCGGCACGGCGGCCGCGCGCTCGCTCGCCGAGCGGGGCTGGGAGGTCGACCTCGTGGATCGGCACTCGACGCTCGCCGGCGATGCGTCGGGGAATCCGGTCGGCACCGTCCATCCCGAGCTCCAGCCGAAGTGTCGACTGCGCGAACGATGGGTCACGGGGGCGTTCGACTTCACGATCGCGCGGCTGCACGGGACGGAGATCGATCACGCCCTCTGCGGCGCCGTATTCCTCGCCACCGACGAACGGCGGCGGGAGCGCCACGCGAGGGTCGCACAAGGCCGGCGCCCGCTGCCCGATCACGCGCGACTCCTGGACGGCGACGCGACCTCGACCGCGCTCGGCCTCGCAACGCCTCCCGAGGCCGAGGCCGTGTCGTTGCACTATCCGCGAGCGGGATGGGTCGATCCTCGAGCGCTGTGTCGAGACAACGCGGCGCACCCCGGGGTCCGCCTTCACCTCGGTCGGTCGGTGACGACACTCGAGCGCGCCGACGTCGAATGGGTCGCACGCGATGCCGACGGCCGGACCATCACGACCGCGCCGATCGCAATCGTCGCCTGCTCCTACGCCGCGGCGTCGCTGCCGGTGACGAGTTGGGTGCCGTTGCGCCCCCTCCGAGGTCAGGTGTCCGTCCTGCCCGCGAACGCGAGGAGCCGCGCCCTCTCCGCGGTCGTCTACCACGAGGGCTACCTCACACCCGCGCTGCGGATCCCCGAAATGGCCGACGCGCCGGTGCACCTCTTCGGAGCGACATTCCATCCGAACTCGGCGGATTGCACGGAACGAACGGAAGATCATCGCGAGAACCTCGAACGACTCGCGACGGGTGTTCCGGGATTCCGGGCGTTGTTCGGCGAGCCGTGGAGCGCCGATCGAGTCCGAGGCCGTGCTTCGGTCCGTGGAGTCAGTGCCGATCAGCTGCCACTGGTGGGTCCCGTCGTCGACGCCGAGCGGTTCTGCGCCCAGTACGATGACCTCCGCTACGGTCGGCCGTACGATCGAGACTCGCCCGCGCCTTTCCTTCCGGGACTCTTCGTCACGGCGGGACACGGATCGCGGGGCATCGTGACGACGCAACTCGCGGGCGAGCTCATCGCGAGCCAACTCGGCGGGGAGCTGCTCCCCGTCGAGCGCGGCGTCCTGGAGATGCTCGCCCCGGCGCGGTTCCTCGCCCGCGACCTCGTCCATCGGGCGCGGTGACAACCTTCAGGGGATCCGTGGTTTGGGACCATTCCCTCGGCTCCGTTCACGGATGCGGGTCGAGCGACCACCGGAAGACGCGGCGGGCCGTTGTCGACGTCCCGATCCGCCGGTTTGCGTCGAGGGGAACGTTTCACGTCAAGGGGGAGGATGTCCGAGCCGGGGATCCACGAACGTGTCGCGTCCGGGCCGAGTGCGTCGGACGCCGAGCTGGTTCGCGAGAGCATCGCGGGAGACCGGGCGGCCTTCGGCCGACTCGTCGAGCGCTACCTCGACACCATCTACGCGCTGGCGCTCGCGCTGACCGGGTGCCGACACGAGAGCGATGACCTGGTTCAGGAGGCGTTCATCGGCGCGTTCTGCGGGCTGGACGGATTGAAGTCCCCGTCGAGCTTCGCCGCATGGCTGACCGGAATCGTCCGACGTCTCGACGCGAACCGACGCCGCACCCAGATTCGTCGTCGCGAGGTCCTGCGCGCCTACTCCGACGAGCAACGCGAGCGCGCCGATGACTCGGCCGAGACTTTCGGCGGCTCGATCGATGAGCGACTCTGGAGCTCGATCCGCGACCTGCCCGTCGAGCTCCGGATCCCGCTCGTTCTGTTCTACTTCGAGGGTGAGTCGACGGCCTCCGTCGCCGCCCACCTCGGTCTCGAGCCCGCGACAGCCCGCAAGCGCGTCCAGCTCGCGCGCGATCGCATCCGACAGCGAATGGGTACCGCGGCGCACGAGCCGGACCGTCGGCCGAACCTCGATCGCTACCGACCCTCGAAGCGGTTGCGATCGGCCATCGCACTCGCGCTCGTGTCGACTCCGGTCACGGGGTGGGTGAACGCCAGCCCGGTGACCACTCGCGATGCAGGCACGCGAAGGGCTTCGCGTCGGGTGCAGCGCTCGGCAAGTGTCGCCGCCGGTCTCGTCGTGGTCGTCGCACTCCTCCTGGTCCCACCGCTCCGGCCAACGGCACCGCCGACGCGACCGACCGACCGATCGGTCGCCGCCGCCGACTCCGCCGAGCCGCGAGTCGAGCGGTGGTTGGCGCCGAGCGAGGCGACGGCCGAGAGTCCGCACGTCGTCACCGCGCAGGAAGTGACCGCCGCGACCGTCGGGCCCGAGTCGGCGCCCGCGACGATTCGCGGTCGAGTCCGACGCGCCGATGGGGAGCCGTTGACCGGCTCGGTGTTCCTCGGGCGCAGTCGGCGACCGTGGGCTTTCGCCGAGTCGGCGGCGCTCGGGGAAGGCGGCCGGTTCTCGTTCCGGGTCGACACGGAGGATGATCGCTGGATCTACCTGCTCGTCGACCGCGCCTACATCTGCCCCCCGAGCTCCTGGGTTCGGCCTCGAGGGGGGACGGTCCAGAACCTCGACCTCGTCCTCGCTCCGGGATGGACGTTGTCGGGCCGAGTCGACGACGCGGCGGGACAGCCGATCGGCCGCGCGCGCGTGACGCTGGAGACCCCGGTGGCCAATGAGCAGGGTGAGGCGCTGACCGAGACCGACGAAGAGGGACGGTTCGAAGTGCCCTACCTTCCCGGGGGCGACTACCAGCTGTCGATCTCGCACGCGGAGTTCACTCGACATCTCCGAACCTTGAGGATCGACGGGGACGCTCGACTGGACGTCACGCTCGAGACATCTCGGCAGTTGCGGCTCTCGTTGGTCGGGCTGCCGCCCGAGCTCGAAACGTCATCGATTCGATTCTCGTTGAAGCGCGACACGGGCGAAGCGGTCGGCGATCCTCTGGCCTATCGCGAGGAGTGGGTGCACTCGGCGACGCGCGAGTTCGACGGCAGCCTCGTCGTGCCTTGTCCTCCCTCGGGTCGCTGGCAGGGGACGTTCCTGAGTCCACTCCCCAAGCGACGCTTCGATCTCACCATCCCGGAGGGCCGTGAGACGGTGACCACACGGATCGACTTCTCCGCGGGCGCGGACATCTCCGGGTCCGTGCGGATCGAGGCGGGGAGTGTGGCGACACACGTGGTCCTGATCGATGTCCGAGGTCTCGCGGGCCGCGGCAGCGAATTGGGTGTTCCGGTCGAGGTCCGGGAAGGCGGGCGCACCTACCGACAACTCGCGGTGCCCTTCGGCGCCTACCTGGTCGGTCTGCAGCAGCATCTCGCCGGGCACCCGGCCTCCAGTCAGCAGCCGGAGTGGATCTTCTATGCGATCGACCGGCTGAACATCACCGGGACCGAGTCCTTGAGAGTCGACCTCGCACTCCCTTCGGGCCCCGAGCTCCGAGTACGCCTCGCCTCCGAGAACCTTGCGCGCTCCACGTCGTACACGTCGCTGACCGTGACCCCGGTGGACGATCTCGGCTCGTTCGCGTTCGCGCTGGAAGGGGACCGAGTCGAGGAGAAGCAGTCGATCGGGGCGTTGGCGATCGTCGCCAGCGATCGAACCGCCGTGTTCGACCACCTCCCCGCCGGACGATACCGCTTGAACGCGACGGTCGACGGGGCCTCGATGCGACCCGTGGAGATCGATCTCCGCGCCGAGCCGTGCGAGGTCGAACTCGAGCGAACCCGCTTCGACACGCTGAACGTGCTGTTGTCCGACGGCAGTCTCGCGACGGAAGTCCGCGTCCAGTGTCCCCCGGCACCGGAGCCGAACCGATACGTCGACGAGCACGCTTGGTCCCAAGCGTACGTCGAATGGCTCCGCACTGCCGCGGTCCGCGATCGCATCGACCCTCGGTTCGCCGCCCGCGGCTCGGTCCAGTTCTTCAGCGGACCGCTGAACGACTTCGCCGTCGGTTGGCACTACCGACGGTCGTCCATCCGTCGGCATGCACGCCTCGAGGGATCGGTGCGAACCACCCCTCGGGGTGACGCCCGGGTTCCCCTGCCGGTCGAGGCCGAATCGGATACCCTCGTTCGGATCGAAGCCGACGGCCACCGGGTGGTGGAACCGACCCTCGGCGAGCTTCGCGAAGCCATCGAGCGCGGGTCTCCGTTCGTGATCCCGACCCGATGACGAAGCGCTGGACGCAGGACGAGCCGAGGGCCACCCGTGGAGATCCGAGTTCTCGGCGAGAGTGACCTCGTCGCAGTCGAGGCCTTCCTGGCCGAGCATGCCGACAGCAGCGTCTTCCTTCGATCGAACCTCGCCCGGGCGGGGATCGTCGATCGCGGGGAGACCTACCAGGGGACCTATGTCGCATCGATCCGCAA
>JAGQRC010000248.1 GCA_020425835.1 Planctomycetota bacterium
GACGGCACGGCCGATCTCGACGACCTGGTTGACGAGGAACTGCCGGACCGTCTCGACGTCCGACGTGCAGCGTTGGACGAGGTCGCCGGTCTCGGCGCCGTCGTGGTACGCCGCGGGTAGGCGCTGCAAGTGGTCGAAGAGTCGATCACGCAGGTCGCGAACGATCCCTTCGGTCGCGTAGGCAGCCCACCGCCCGCGGAGATAGGTGAACGCGCCGGCGACCACCGCCAACACCGCCATCACCCCGGCGAACGCCCAGAGGCTCTCGCGCAACGCCGCACGCCCTCCGAACAAATCGACGATCGCGCGGATCCGCGGCTCGTCCGACGGCTCGCTCGAGAGGACGCCGTCCAGCGCGACGGACGGCAAGTACTGAACGAGGTAGAGGAGGACGCTCGCGACGACCAGCGCGAGGATCGCCGCACCGTAAGCACGGCGGTATCCCTCCATCAGATTCCAGATTCTCGCGAAACGATGCATGACATGCTCCGACACTCGCACCACGACGAACCGCGGAGCGAGGAGGCACCGCGGAGCGAGGAGGCACCGCGGAGCGAGGAGGCGCCGCGGAGCGGCGACGCTTCGCGGCGGGACAGGTAGTTTCGGTCGGTGGATCGGGTCGACGACGGTTCCTGCCGGCGGCCGGGCCGCAGACGGAGCAAACTCCGGGTTCGGGGCAGGAATGCAGTCGAAGACGCCCGAGCTACCAGGCCATCGAGAACGCGCGTCGGTTTCCGACGCGCCGTTCGATCGGCCGAGCACGAACGGATCTCGGGAACGCACCCCAGCAGCGAGCCCACTGTGAGAAGGGCGAGCGCCGCAGAGCGAGTCGGCGAGATCGGTCCGCTTCGAGGTCTTCGACGATGAATCCGGCTTCAGCGCGAAAGGACGACTCGTCCCTCGAGAAGCCGAAGGTCGTGTCTAGACCCGCGGTCGATCGCGTCGGGTCACCCGTCGAATGATCATCGAAGGTCCTTTCGCGATGAGTGGAGGAGCAGAAGCACGGCGACACACGCGCCGACGCCAAACCCTGAGTTCAGGGCCATGGGCGGCCAACTGTACCGACTCCGAGCGTCGGGGCAACCTCTCGGTCGGTCGAAAACTCGCGGCGTGCGAAACCGCCCCGACCGAGCTCGTCCGGACGAGACGGAAGGTCGTGCTCCTTCGAAAAGGAACGGCCCCTCGATCGGGGAGATCGAGGGGCCGGGCCTCCGGTCGTCGGGCTGTCGTCTCGTCTATCCGCCGACCGGCTCGGCAGGCTTCGGGGTCTCCGGCTTCGCCGTCTCACCGCCCTTCATGCCGTCTTCGCACTCTTGAACCTTGGCCGCGATCGCCTTCTGGGCCTGCGGCTCTTCCTTGAGCATCTCGTCCTTCGCGATCCGCTCGAGGAGGCCCTTGGCCTCGGCGAACTTCTTCTGCTCGATCAGGGACATCGAACAACCGAACGCCAGGTTGCAGAACTCCATCCCGGCGAGATTCTTCGACTTCGTCATGTACTCGTAGATCTGGCTCCAGTGCTCCGCGGTCGGCGGCGAGCTGTTGGGCCCCGGCTCCGGGAAGATCTTCTCGACGAGATCCATCAGCCCCTTCTTCTCCTCGGCGCCGAGGATCTTGGGCAGGATCCCGTGCTTGCCCTCGGGATCGAGTGTGCGCGCCTTCTTGAGGATCGGCCCGTAGCCCTCGTAGCCGAGGAAATCATCCTTGGCGAGTTGACCGACGCCTTTGACGAAGAGCGCGACGTCCGGTTTCTCCGCCTTCTCGGCCGCCAACATCTTGCCGATCGTCTCCTTGTTGGCCTTCAACTCGGTGAGATGGGTGAGATAGGCCTGGGGGCCGTTCGGCTGGTAGCCGGTCCTTGCGTAGGGCAACCCTTCGGGAGTCGCGAGGATGACCGTGGGGTAGCCGGCCGCGCCGTAGGAGTCGCGCAGCTTCTCGCTCGCTTTCATGTCGACGACCTTGGCCTTGGCTTCCTCCGAGTTCGGGAAGTCGAGGAACAGGTAGACGTAGTCGTTGGCGACCTTCTCGATGAACTCCGGCTTCGAGAAGACCTCGCCCTCGAGCCGCTTGCACCAGATGCACCAGTCGCTTCCGGTGATCAGGACGAAGAGGTCCTTCTTCTCCTTCTGCGCCTGCTCCTTCGCTCGCGTGATGTCGGTCAGCCAGGGCAGCGCGGCCGGCTCCTCGGCAGAAGCGGGAGCCGTCGCCAAGGCGGCGACCAGCGCGAGCGCGACGGTGAGAAGTTGCTTCAAGGCGTTCTCCTTGGTTGGCGGTCACGAGCCGCCGATCGGTGGGTCGCGGGCGGTGCCGCGGAGCGGGCGGCGGGAGCGCCCGGACGCGTGAAACTAGAGCACGCGCGGAAGTCCGACAACCCCAGAGCGCCCCGAGAACAAGTCTGGTTGCCAGCCGCGCCGGGCTGCTGCATCCTCCGCTCGCAGCGGAGCTTCTCGTCGAACGGTGGTCGACCCCACCCGAGGAGCCCGGCGTCCCGGGGTTCGGCCCGACGACCCCCGATCGGCGACCGGAGTTCCGTCCCGAGCCCGCCCTCCTCCCTGGGGATCGCTCCTCCGAAAGCACCTCGCATGACCCTGAGCTGGATCGACTGGACGGTGATCGTCGGCTACTTCGCGTTCACCATCCTGGTCGGGATCGTGATGCGCAAGCGCGCGAGCTCCAGCGTCGACGAGTACTTCCTCTCGGGTCGGACCCTGCCGTGGTGGCTGGCCGGAACCTCGATGGTGGCGACCTCCTTCGCCTCGGACACCCCGCTCGTCGTCAGTGGCTGGGTCCGGGACTTCGGCATCTGGAAGAACTGGCTCTGGTGGTGTTACGCGATGACCGGGATGTTCGGGGTCTTCGTGTTCGCCCGCTGGTGGCGTCGGTCCGGGGTCATGACCAAGGCGGAGCTGACCGAGCTCCGATACGGGGGCCGGGAGGCGCGATTGCTTCGCGGATTCCTCGGTGTCCTGCACGCCGGCGTCATGAACACGATGGTCCTCAACTGGGTCATCGTGGCCGCGAAGAAGATCCTGGGCGTCGTGTTCGAGATCGACGACACCGCGGCTGTCGCGATCGCCTGTGGCATCGCCATGAGCTACTCGCTGTTGTCGGGATTCTGGGGCGTGGTGATCACCGACCTCGTGCAGTTCGCGATCGCGGTCACCGGGGCGGTCTGCCTGGCGACGATCTGTTGGAGCGACGTCGGCGGCATCGAGGCGGTGCGCCACGTCGTGGAGGTCGACCCGAAGCTCGGGCAGACGCTTTCCTTTCTGCCGAGTCCCGAGTCAGCAACGAACGGAATCCTCGACCCCAGATTCTGGACCGCCCCGGTCGCCGCACTCGCCGTCTACCTCGGCGTCGCCTGGTGGTCGGTCGAGGGCGCCGACGGCAGCCCGACGCTGGTTCAGCGCGTCGCGGCCTCCCGCGACGAGCGGCAAGGGATGCTCGCGGTGATGTGGTTCAACGTCGCGCACTACGCGCTGCGTCCCTGGCCCTGGATCCTCGTCGGTCTCGCCTCGCTCGTCGTCCTCCCGAAACTCGAGGTGCGTGCACCAGTCGCCGGCTTCGTCCAGGAGATCGATACCGAGGGCCGAACGCTCACGCTCGTCGAGCCGAACGCCCAGGCGACCGAGCACGTCGTCGAACTCGCGCCTCACGACCACGCCGACGATTGGCAGATCGAGAAGATCGTGGTGCGCCAGGGCGTCAACGTGGCCGAGGGAGATCTCCTCGGTCGCAGTGATGCCGAACGCGCCTACATCGTGATGCTGCGTCGCTACCTGCCGATCGGCCTCCTCGGGTTGGTGATCGCGTCCTTGTTGGCGGCCTTCATGTCGACGATCGACACCCACGTGAACCTCGCCGCGTCGTTCTTCGTCAACGATGTCTATCGCCGCTTCTGGCGACCCCACGAGGATACCGGGCACTACGTGCTCGTTGCCCGCCTGGCGAGTCTCGGCGTCCTGGCCGTGGGCGGTCTCCTCGCGTTGACCTCCGACCACATCGGAAAGCTGTTCGAGTTCTTCCTCGCGTTCCTCGCCGGCGTCGGCCCGATCTACATGCTCCGTTGGCTCTGGTGGCGCATTGCCGCGCGCACCGAGATCGTCGCGCTGGTCACTTCCGCGGCGATTGCGACGACCCTGACCTATGTCGAGGTGGAGTGGCCCAGCACCCCACTCTCGCCGGGTGGCAAGCTGGAGCCGGCGGGGCGGCTGCTGCTGGTCGTCGGTTGCTCACTCTTCGCGAGTCTGCTCGCGATCGCGCTCCTTCCGAAACCGAATCCGGAGCGACTCGTCGACTTCTATCGTCGCGTGCGCCCGTTCGGAGCGTGGGGACCAGTGCGCGCACTGGCTCCGGACGTCGAGCGCGATCCCCACGCGCGTGCCGCGCTGGTCGGAATCGTCGGCGGTCTCGCGTTGGTCTTCGGCGCGCTCTTCGGGTCCGGCTGTCTCCTGCTCGAGCGTCCCGGTGCCCTTCCCGCCGCGATCGTCACCGTGGTCGGGGCCATCGTCACGAGCTGGAGTCTCTCGAGGATTGCGCGGGGCGGCTCATGAGCGTCGATGTTCCGCTGATCCCGCGACCCCGACACGTCGAGGCTCGCCCCGACTCGTTCTCGCTGCGACGGTTGACCGACATGGTGCTGGTCGATTGGCCGGGCACGACCCGCGATGCGACCCGCGCCGTCGCGTCGCGAGCGTCGAACGATCTCCACTCGGCGCTCGGTTGGCCGGTGCCGTTCCGCGACGACGGCGCCCTGCGCATTCGGCACGCCGAGAGCTCGGCCGAAGAAGCGTACTCCCTGGAGATCGGGGCGAGATCGGTAACGATCGAGGCATCGACGCCGCGCGGAGTGGCCCATGCGACGAGCACGCTCCTCCAGCTCGTGGAGTCGGCGGTGATCGATGGGGCGCCGAGGCTTCCGGGCCTGCGCATCGACGATGCGCCCCGGTTTCCGTGGCGCGGGATGCACCTCGATGTCTGCCGACACTTCTTCGACGTCGGCTTCGTCGAGCACTACCTCGACCTCCTCGCGACGCATCGGCTCAACGTCTTCCACTGGCATCTCACCGAGGATCAGGGGTGGCGGCTCGAGGTCCCTCGCCATCCGAGGCTCACCTCCACCTCCGCTTGGCGGGACGAAGACGGGGAGCGGTACGGGGGGTTCTACACCGCGGAGGATGTGCGACGCGTCGTTCGCTACGCGGCCGACCGAGGGATCGAAGTGATCCCCGAGATCGAGCTGCCCGGGCACGCAGTAGCCGCACTCGCGGCCTTCCCGGAGCTCTCCTGCCGCGGGGAGCCCATGCCCGTCGCGACCACCTGGGGCATCTTCGACGACGTCTACTGCGCGGGGAACGATGCGGTGTTCGCGTTCCTCGCGGATGTCTTCGACGTGGTCGTCGATCTGTTTCCGAGTGAGCGCGTGCACATCGGGGGCGACGAGTGTCCGAAGGCGCGATGGCAGGAGTGCGCGAGGTGCCGGGCGCGCAGCGCGGCAGAGGGGCTCACCAGTGGCGAGGAGCTCCAGAGCTGGTTCGTCCGACGCGTCAGCGGCCTGCTCCACGACCGCGGCAAGCGGCTCATCGGTTGGGACGAGATCCTCGAGGGAGGCCTCGCTCCGGACGCGACGGTGATGTCGTGGCGCGGAACGGCGGGCGCGATCGAAGCCGCACGCTCGGGGCACGAGGTCATCCTCTGCCCGACGAGCCACTGCTACTTCGACTATCAACAGGCGGACTCGCCGATCGAGCCGGGCGCACACGGGGTCATTCCTCTGGAGACGGTCTACGCGTTCGAGCCGGTGCCGGAGGAGCTCGACGAGACCGAGGCGCGCCTCGTGCTCGGCGGCCAGGGCAACGTGTGGACCGAGCGGATGGCGTCGCCTCGCGACGTCGAGTACATGGCCCTCCCCCGAATGTCGGCGCTCGCGGAGGCGCTCTGGTCCCCGGCGGCGGATCGCGACTTCGACGACTTCCGGACTCGACTCGACCCGCACCTCCGCCGGCTCGATCGACGGCGCGTGAACTACCGGAGGCCCAAGTGACGGCGGTCGATCTCACGTTCGAGGTCTGCGTCGACACACTGTCT
>JAGQRC010000249.1 GCA_020425835.1 Planctomycetota bacterium
CCCGACTTCGGGGGACGCGTGATCGAGATCGAGTCGCCGCTCGAAGGAAGCAGCGACCACGCCACGCACGTCGCGGGGACGATCGCCGGGAGCGGCGAGAACAGCCCCATCGTCGGCGGAACGCCAGGGCAGTTCCGGGGCATGGCACCGGCGGCGACGTTGCGCACCTACGGCTACGGGATGCACATCAATCCGCTGTTCGACAACCCCGGCGACCTGATCAACAACATCCGCGGCTCGGCTCCGACGGATGTCGTCAACATGTCCCTCGGCAACAACGTCGTCTCGAACGGCTTCGACTGCCGACAGCTCGGCGACTACACCAAGACCGCTCGCGTCATCGACGTGATCGTGCTCGGTGAACCCGCAGCGAGCGGTGCGGGCATGGCGCCGGCGATCCCGTTCGTCCAGGCCGTCGGCAACGACAGCGGCGGGAACTGCAACGTCTTCCGCACCGTGCCGTCGCCGGCCACCGCGAAGAACTCGATCACCGTCGGCTCGTTGGTTCCGGGGACGAACTCGCTGTCCGGCTTCTCGAGCCGCGGACCCACCGACGACGGTCGCATCCGCCCCGATCTCGTCGCGACCGGCGGCCACACGTCGACCCTGCCCGGCGACGGCTACGGCTTCAAGACGGGGACGAGCATGGCGTCGCCGGTCGTCACCGGGATCGCCGCGCTCCTGATCGAAGAGTGGCGCTGGCTCTACACGCTCGACCAGACCCTGACCCAGCCCCTCCCACCCCACAAGGTGAAGGCGATCCTGATCCACACCGCGACCGATCTCGGGCTGCCGGGACCGGACTACTCGTTCGGCTGGGGTCGGGTCAACGCCCGGGAAGCGGTCGACCTCGCGCGCGCCAACTACGTCGCGTCGTCGACCAACCCGTTGATCTACGATGGAGACGTGACCAGCGGCGATACCTTCGTCGCCGAGTTCGAGTCGGATGGAACGGGCGAGCAGAAGTTCACGCTCGTCTGGGACGACGCGGTCTCCTCGACCCTGACCGACAACGTCCTCGTCAACGATCTCGATCTCCGCGTGACCGACCCCGACGGCAACGTGCACCTGCCGCTCCGTCCCGATCCCAGCGCGATCATGTCCCCGGCGACCGAGGGCGAGGACCACGTCAACAACGTCGAGCAGGTCATCGCCGCTCCCAAGATGGGCGTCTGGATGGTCGAGGTCACCGGGACCCTGATCCCGGGCGGAGGATCGCAGCCGTTCACGCTGGTACGCCAGCCGTCGAACGTGATCGCCCCGTGCGAGCAGCGCATTCGCAAGTCGGTCGAGTTGACGCCTCCGTGGATCGCCGGCGATCGCGACTACTTCGGGAACGTCGAGTTCAACGTGACCGGGTCGCTCGAGGTCCGCAACGGCAACGAGGTCTGGCTCGACTTCGACGTCGAAGCGTTCGAGGGTGGCGGGGATGGCACGGGAGCGTCCGCGCTCCACGAGTACCTCGTCTACTACGATCCGATGGTCGCGAGCGTCGTGATCGACTCGTCCACCGTGATCTCGGCGGACAGCTTCACCGCGACGGGGCCTGGTCCGTTCACGACCGACATGGGACCGGGTGGTGTCGCCCAGTCCTTCACCTACTTCGGGGACCTCGACGGGAACGAAGCGGGCTTCTACACCCGGGCGCGAATGGTGACCAACCCGATCGAGATCACCTGCACGCCGGCCGTGGTTCCCTCGGCGAAGCAGATCATCCAGCCCGACCCGGTGCTGCTGACCCCGATGAGCGTCGCGGGCGACCACGACTTCGACGGGAACGGTCCGGACGTCCTGGTCACGGCGTCCCTGTCGATCGGCGGGGACGACAATCGAAGCCTGATCGCGACCGTCCACATGACCGCGCAGGAGACGGGAGGCGGCGACACCCTGGCTCAGGAGACGAAGGACTTCGTCGTGTACACCCACCCGACCCCGCTGGCGAGCATCGACTCCGACACGTTCTCGTCCGCGACCTACATCGACCAGGACTGGCACCCGGATCGTCCGGTGCCCAGCGGAAACCTGGTTCGGGAGTTCCGGGTGGTCGGCGACACGAATGGCTCCGAAGCCGGCGTCCTCACACGAGTGGAGGTCGAGTTCAACCCGATCATCTTCCACGAGCTCTGATCCGAGCGGCGCTGCTCGCCCGGACTCCTGCGAGGTCATGGGTTGGAGGTCGAGCGTCCCTGGTGGGTCTCCGGGTCGAGGTCCTCGTGCTCCGGTCGCGTCCGAAGCGTAGGGACCGCCACGAGGATCAGGCCGACGTCTCGGCCTCTCCGTTCGGACCGATCCAGTCCACGCGGTAGAGGTCGAGGCGTCGGTCGCGTCCGTTTCGAACGCCGCCCTCCTCGCGGAGCGCGAGCAGCTTGTCGAGGTCGAGGTCGGCGATCAGCGTCATCTCGGTGTTCGGCGTCGTCTCGGCGAGGATCGCGTCGTGCGGGAACTGGAAGTCGGCGGGTGTGAAGACCGCGGACTGGGCGTACTGGATCTCGGCGTTCTCGACCTTCGGCAGGTTGCCGACGCTTCCCGCGATCGCCACGTAGCACTCGTTCTCCACGGCGCGCGCCTGCGCGCAGTGTCGGACGCGGATGTACCCGTTGCGCGTGTCGGTCCAGAACGGCACGAACAGAAGGTCGATGCCGCGGTCCCGCAGGATCCTCGGCAGCTCGGGGAACTCCACGTCGTAGCAGATCAGGATGCCGACGGTGCCGACATCCGTCTCGAACGCCTCGAGCCGGTTCCCACCACTCAGCCCCCAGAAGGAACGCTCGTCGGGCGTGATGTGGATCTTCTCCTGCGAGGCCCAGGTGCCGTCCCGCCGCAGGAGAAAGGCGACGTTGCGGAGCGCGTGGCCGTCGTAGACCGGCATGCTCCCGCCGACGATGTTGATGTTGTAGCTGACCGCGAGTTGGAGGAGGCGACTCCGGATCTCCTCGGTGAAACCGGCGAGCTGGCGCATCGCCTCCGGCGGTTTCGACTGGTCGAAGTGGCCGAGGAGCGGAACGTTGAAGAGCTCCGGAAAGAGCGCGAAGTCCGCGTTGTAGGCGGCGAGGGCATCGACGAAGAACTCGCACTGGTCGAGGAACTCATCGACCGACTCGGTCGGCCGCATCTGCCACTGCACCGCGCCGAGCCGGATCACCCGCTTGTGCGTCGTGATCAGCGGTTCCTCGGTGGGTCCCTCGTAGTAGATGTTCACCCACTCCAGCAACACGGCGCAGGAGCGCGACGCGCGATCCTCCGGGTTGTAGCCGACGAGCACGCGTCGGATCTGGAACTCGTTCGCGAGCTGGAACGAGAGGATCGGATCGAACAGCTCCCGCCCTCGCACCTGCTCGACGTACTCCTGCGGGGAGAGCTCCTCGGAGTGATGCTGATAGCCCGGTACCCGTCCACCGACAATGATGCCCCGGAGGTTCAGCTGGCGGACGAGTTCCTTGCGCGCATCGTACATGCGCCGTCCGAGCCGCAGGTTCCGGTGATCGGGCGAGACGAACATGTCGATCCCGTAGAGCGCATCCCCCTTGGGGTCGTGGTTCTCGAAGGTCCCCCGCGCGGTCACCTTGTCATAGGTGTGATGTCGCGTGTAGGTCGAGTGGTCGACGATGATGCTGATCGATGCGGCGATGACCCTGCCCCCGAGCTCGATGCCGATCTGCCCGTCGGGGAACCGCGCGAGCTGCGCCTCGTACTCCTCGCGCTCCCACGGCCCCATGGTCGGATAGACCTCCTCCATGAGCTGGCGAACATCGGGATAGTCCCCGGAACGCAGGTTTCGGAGACTGAGCGGCTCGTTGCCGTCGATCGGTGGGTCGGAGTCATCGGCTGGGGACACAGGGGCTCCTCTCGGGTCGAGGAGCTTAGCGGGGACGGCGCCGATGAACCAAGGGGATCACGGGAAGGCGACGGACCCGATCGTGTCCCGGGGTGACCGGGTCGGTCGATGGCGTTCGGCGACCCGCCCGTCATCGCTCGCCCATCGCCACTGGAGTCGCACCTCCGGCACCGCTAGCATGACGACGCGACCACGGCCGCGCCGACGACCGACGCCTCGAGTCCCCGGAGGTCTTCCGTGAACCGCTCGACCGCTCTCGTCATCGCATGGATCGCGCTGCTCTCCGGGTGTGCTCCGCCGGAACGTTGGTCGATCGGCTTCCCGACCACGTCGGCGCTCTGGGAATCCGCCGAGACGCTGCGCACCGATCGGCTCGTGACGGAGATCGAGCCGGCGACCGAGCTCGGGGAGGCGCGGCTGATCCAGCGAACGGTTCCGGCTCCGCTCGGCGCCCGCTTCCTCGGGGGCAGTCTCTACGCGCTGACCCCGATCACTTTGACCGTCGACCTCGCGTACGACGTCGCCGCCCTCGCGCTGCTGATACCGTTGGGGACGTTCCTCGATGTCGGTGAGCGCATCGCGCGTTGGTGAAGGCGGGTGACCGGACTCCCGCGCCACCGGAGTGACGCGGGATTCGGCTCGCTCAACGAGAGACGCGGACGACCAGGAGCAGAGGCGGTGTGGTCTCGTTGCCGGTCGGCGCGAGACCGAGGACGACGAGCTTCCCGACCGTCGCCTTGACCGACGTCCGCAGATCCAACGACGTCTCGCTCTCGGAGTCCGGCGCCTTCATCCCGACCGCGCACTCGAGGTCGACGATCGCGTTCGAAGCGCCCTGTGTGAGGCGCACGGTTCCCGAGACGACGAATCTCTGGAGCCGCGGCGTGTTGAAGGTCTGCGCGAGCTGGAACGATCGACCGTCGATGGTGGTCACCGCGGCGTGGCTGAAGACGCCGTGATGGCTCAGACCCATCTTCTGCAGCTCACTCGCGAGCGGGGCGAGTTCCGGACTGGAGTCGACGGGTGCGCTCGCGCCGTCCGCGAGGATCCAACAGTCGAGCTTGGCCGATTCGGAGTCGACATCGATCGCAGCGATGATCTGACCGAGGGACTCGAGCTCCTCCGCCGACGCTCGAACGATCAACGTGTTGGTGTGGGCGTTGATCGCGTAGTCCGCGTTCTTTCCGAGCACCATCCCGACGATCGGTCGAATCTCCTCGGGGGAGCGGTAGCGCAGTTGGATCACGTGCGTCCCCGCGCCGGTCGGCTGCGTCGCGGGCTCATCGAGCCTGCCGACCAACCCCATGACCTCGTTCCAATCGCTCTCTGTTGCGCCCGAGACGATCAGCGAGTTGGTTCTCGGGTCGGAGTAGGCCCGAGGCGGATTGCGGCGTCCCACCATCATCGTCACGTTCAGAATGTCGGCGATCTCATCGGCCTTGGTGTACCGCAGCGCGATGACCCGGACCTTCTCCACGCCGCTCGGGTCCGCTTCTTGTGCGGCGGCGGGCGTGGCGCACACCGCTGCGAGAGCGGTCGCGGTCATCAGGGTCCAGAGGAAGAGTTTCATCTCAGAGTCCTTCCGAGCGGGTGGTTTCCTTTTGGTAGAGCCAGACGAAGCTGACATCGGGTTCGGTGGTCTCGACCGTCACCGCGAGCAGACCGGGATCGATCGACAGCACTTCGGCGACGGAGGACGTTGCCGGGTCGGACGGCTCGTCGGAGGTCTCGGTCGCGACGATCCACGCCGTGACCCCGATCAGGAGCGCCGCGGCGATCGCGAAGAGCCACTCCCTGCCGCCCAGGCGACGAGCCGTCGAGACATCGAGGGGCAGCGAGCGCGGCGCGAGTGGTCTCCGTGGGGTCTCGCCGAGCTCCAACAGGAGCGCATCGATACTCCTCCATTCGTCGCGCACGGAGGCGCACGACGCACACTCGGCGAGGTGCCGCTCGAGCGCCTCGGACTCGGCGTCGGTCCGTCGTCCGTCCTCGTCGCGGGCAAGAGCTTCGCGCGCGCTCCGGCAGTCGAGGTTCATGGCGCCCATCCCTCCATCCCGCTCATGCGCTTTCGCAGAGCTTCGCGACCCGCATGACCGTGCACCCGCACCGTCGACTCCGACAACCCCAGCAGCTCCGCCACCTCGGCGATCTCGAGACCTGCCATCCGTCGGAGCACCAGCACTTCGCGCTGGCGCGTCGGGAGTTCGAGCAGGTGCGCCCAGAGTCGCTGACGTAGCTCCTCGCGC
>JAGQRC010000250.1 GCA_020425835.1 Planctomycetota bacterium
GCTCGCGCCAATGACCAACGGGCGGAGTCCACGCGACCCTCGCACCGAGCCAGGAAGCGATCGGCGAGCGACAGATTCCCGTGACGCAAGCAGATCTCCGCCAGCTCGATCCGCGCCTCGTACGCGTGCTTGTCCAGCTCGAGCGCATGGACGAAGGCGTCCTTCGCCGCCTCCACGTTCTCCGTCTGCAACAGCCTCCCCCGCGCGATCCAGAGTCGGGCGACTCCGGGATGGAGGCGCAGCGCTCGCTCCAGCGCCGGTCGCGTCGACTCGTGCTCGGGATGGTGACGAACCAGGAACTCGACCCACTCGACCAGAGCGGGGGCGGCCGTCGGATCGAGGCCGACCTGAGCCGTGAGGTCCTTCTCTCGCTCCTCGAGCTCGTTCGCTCGTCGGAAGGCGTCGAGAACGTGCCGTCCTTCATCGAAGTGTCCACTCCGAACGAGCGCCTGACCCAAGGCCTGAAGGGTCGCCGAACGCAGTCCGACCGCCTGGACCGCGGGGCGCAGAGTCGCAACCGCGCCTTCCGCGTCGCCGAGCCGAAGGCGGGCGCGACCGAGCTCGAGGCGCGCCGCATGATGGTTCGGCTCGAGTTCGAGGACTCGCGACAAAGGTGCGATCGACTCGGCCGGCCGACCGAGACCGGCCAGGCAGGCGCCGCGAAGGTACGAGAGCGGCACGACGAGGTCATCACCCACCGCGGGGACCCCGCCGTCGGCGTCCGTCGACAACGGGGCCACGACCGCCAACGCGGCCTCGAACTCCTTCAGGCTGAAGTGGACGCGCGCCCGCTCGAGGCGAAGCACCGCGTCGTCCCCTCCACCCGCTCGACCCAGCGCACGGTCGAGGAGCTCCGCCCAGCGGGCGATCCGGCCCGACTCCGAGAAGAGGGTCGCGGCGAGATGCGCGAGCTCCCCGTCGAGGGGATGCGATCCGACCCAGGACTCGATGAGTTGGACTCCCCACGCGAACCGGTGGTCGGCGATCGCCCCGTTGGTGGCCATGACGATGAGCGCGCGATCGAGGCGGTCCGTGCCGTGCGTGTCGACCCAGCGTGAGAGCCCGTCGAGCCCGACCACATCGCCGGCGGCCAGCTGGCTGCGGATCTCGTCGAGAGTCGGCGGCGGGATGGTCGGGGACGAACCATCGACCGCTCGCGTCAGGAGCAGCGCGACGAGGAGCGCGACGTTCACTTCGCCTCCGGTTCCCGGATCACCCAGAGGGGGCGAGCGGACTCGGGCGCGAGCGCTCCGTCGATCCGCAGTTCCTCGAGCGTCTGCACCAGTCCGGATGGCCAGCGGATCGTGAGGCGATCGATCGTCGCCCCCCCGATGGTGATCGCCACCTCGGCGCGTCGACCGCTCAGGTACGACCCCCCGCCGACGACCCGTCGGACGATGCGCTCGTCCCCTCGCTGGATCTCGACCCGCGCGCCGATCGCGTCCCGATTGGAGGAGCGGCCCTCCAGCACGAGTCCGATCGTGTACCTCTCGCTTCCCGGTTTCGGGTCGCGGAGATTGCGGTAGAGGATCGGGCGCCCGTCGCAATTGCTGACGACGATGTCGAGGTCGCCGTCGCCGTCGACATCGCCGACGGCGGCGCCTCTCCCCGCCTCCACCGAGTCGCGCCACTCCGCCGGGGTTCGCTCGGTGAACCGCCCGCGGCCATCGTTCAGGTACAACTGATCGGGCTGTCGGTAGGTCTGGTGGTCGTTGAACTCCGCGATGTTGTCGATCACGTGACCGTTCGCGACGAAGACATCCAGGTCGCCGTCGCCATCGAAGTCCGCCGCTTCGGTGCCGAACCCGGTCATCAGGAAGCTCGGTGCGCCGAGCCCCGAGGGCGCCGTCGCGTCCTCGAAGAACCCGCTTCCGAGAGCGCGGTAGTACACGTTCGTCTCGCTCGACAGGTTGGTGACGAGGAGATCGAGCCGACCGTCGCCGTCGAGATCGCCACTCGCGATCCCCATGCCGGCCTGCGCCATGCCGTCGTCGTTGTACCCGACGCCGGCGATCAACGTCGCATCCTCGAAGCTCCACGAGCCTCGATTGAGCAGCAACTGGTTGGCGACGCCGTCGTTGGCGACGTAGATGTCGACGCGACCGTCGTCGTCGAAATCCGCGCACACGACTCCGAGACTCTTGCCGGGATACGAGCCGAGACCAGCGCGCGCCGAGACGTCCTCGAACTTGCCGCCACCGAGATTCCGATAGAGATGGTCCGGCGCCCCGGGATAGGCATCGGGCGAGCAGTACGCGGGTATCCCTTGCCCCAGGGTGCAGTCCTTGTGGCTCTCGATCGAGAACGCGAGATAGGTCGTGACGTAGAGGTCGAGGAGACCATCGCCGTCGAAGTCGGCGAACGCGGCGCTGGAGCTCCACGCGTCGGGCGCGCCTCGGTCGCCACCGCCGACTCCGGCCTCGTCCGTGATGTCGACGAAGCGTCCGCCGTCGTTGCGGAACAACGCGTTGCGACCGAAGTTGGTGACGAGGAGATCAGGATCGCCGTCGTTGTCGATGTCCCCGATCGCGCAGCCCATCCCGTATCCCTCGTCCGGTGCGGAGTGCTCTGTCGTCGCGTCGACGAAGTGTCCGCTTCCGTCGTTGGTGTAGAGTCGGTTCCGGCTGTCGAACTCCTCCGCCCCGGGAAGCGCTCGTCCCTGGACGAGGTAGAGATCGAGATCGCCGTCGCCATCGGCGTCGAACAGCGCGAGTCCCGCCCCCATCGTCTCCACGAGGTATCGCCGTCCGCTGTCCCCTTTGCGATGCCGGAAGTCGATGGGCCGCTCGACCGAGAATCGGAGCGCCGGCAGAGGCGAGGCTGGCGACTCATCGTCATCGGCGACGACGCCGCGCGATGAGAGCGGGGGCGGAGTCGCCTCGACGCCGCGGACGGAAGGCTCATCGAGCCCTCCGAACGCTGGTCGAGGCGGCCCCGCCCCCCATCCGAGCATCGCGACGAGACCGAACCCGATCGCGGCGCGCGCGCCGAGGAGCCGGCCTGCGGTCGCGAACCGGATCAAATGTCGCAACCGAGACCGTCGAGCGTCGGGTCGTGACCGAAGGAGTCATCGGCCGGCGGCGGAAGCGGAGCGGCGCCCGCGAAGAGTCGGCTCAGGATGCTGATCGCGTCGGCGAGGTCGAGGACCCCGTCGTCGTTCGCGTCCGACGCGTCCTCGCACAAGAGCGGATCGGCGGCCGGCACGAACAGGAACGTCAGCAGGTGAGTCGCATCCGCGATGTTCACGGTCAGGTCCTGGTTGGAGTCCCCCCGTCGGAAGTACGGCTGCAACGTCGGGTGATCGAACGGAGGCAGCGCGAACAGCAGCCGGTTGTCGGTCAGCGCGGTCAGGAAGTCCTCGATCAGGAGGAGCTCCTCGTTGGGCAGTGTCAGGGTCAACATGTCCGGGTCGGTCGTCGGGAAGTCACCTCCGGTGTTGTAGAAGATCAGGACTTCCTGGAGGCTCTCCTTCCCACCGTTGTGGAAGAACGGAGCGCGCAGCGCGACGTTGCGCAACGGCGGCGTCTTGAACTTCCCGCGATCCGCCACGTCGCCCGTGACCATCTCGCGACCGATGTCGTCGGTCTCCGGTCGCACGCCGATGTGATGGAACCCGTGGTCGCTCAGCGCCGGGCCCGCGTGGCAGACCGAGCAGTGGAGCTCGAAGAGCGCCATTCCGGCCTCCTGGTCCGCCGTCAACGCGCTCGAGTCTCCCAGCAGGAACAGATCGAACGGCGTTCGATCCGGCACCAGCGTTCGCTCGTACGAGGCGATGGCGAAGCCGATCCGTCGACCGGTGATCTCGGGGGTGCCGAACGCCGCCTCGAACAGGTCCGGGTAGGTCGGATCCAACGTCAGCGCATCGATGATGTCCGGCGTCAGATCGGACGCGAGAGAGAGCGGCGTCACCGTCTCGAGCTTCGTGCGAACGTCGTCCCACGTGCGGCCGTTGCACGCCATCTCGACCGAGGAGACGATCGGCCCGACGGCTTGGCTCTCGAGCGCGCCGCCCGTCACGATCGCCACGGCTCCGGTCTCCGGATCGAGGAACTCATCGGTGGCGCGCCCATCCCAGAAGCTCGAGTCGCTGTACCCAGCGCCGACGAACGATGGCGTCCGTCGACCGGTCACTTGACGCTCGGGGAAGAAGACGCCGTCGTCCGTCGGTCCGCAACCCATGTCGGCGCTCACCACGCCGATGGAGCCGGCGATGTCGTCCTCGGTGCCGAAGATCCCGTCGGGCCCCGGGTTCGCGGAGAGCGGGAGCCCGACGCGCGGATCGGAGCCGCCGGCCTCGGGCTGGTGGCACGTCGCGCAGGCGACACCGTTGTCGGAGCTCAGCTGCTCGTCCCAGAAGAGGATCTTCCCGAGAATCGCCTTCTGGGGCGTCAGCGGGTTCTCCGCCGGCTCGGGCATGGGACCGAGTGGAGTGAACGAAGTCTGTGCCAGGAGGTTGGCGACGAAGAACGGAGTGACGACGAAGACGAGAGCCGTGCGCGCGATTCGGCGAGTTCGGCTCGATGAATCGTTCGGCATCGAGGGCTCCTTGTTTCTTGGAGTATGACGAGCTTCGGCGTCCGTCGGAGCTCGACTCGAGGTCATCGAAAAACCGGCCCGAGCAACCCCGCGAGGGTACCGCTCGGGCCGGTTCCTTCATACCGCCGACGAAGGGAATCGCCGACGGTCGCAACCGACGGACGCGAACACGTCACGTCGATGATCGGTTCGACCCTTCGACTCGACGCGCCTCAGGGGCAGGTCGTGAACGAATCGCAGGTCAGGCTGTCCGAGGTGGCATCCTCACCGCAGCTCGGGAACGGAGCATCCAACGCCGCGCCGCCGCTGAACAGGAAGTTGAGCACGCGGATCGCGTCCGCCACATCGACCATCCCGTCGTCGTTGCCGTCGAGGCTCGACTGACAGGTGCTCGGCGCGCCGCCGGAGAACAGTTGGTCCAACAAGGCGACGACGTCGGCGATGTTCACGGCGCCGTCTTGGTTGACGTCTCCGCGGACGAACTCCTGCCCACCGATCACGATGACCGGCGGGAAGCACTCGATGTAGCGGCTGATCAAGTCCTCTTGGTCGTGCGCCTCACCGATACCTCCGACCTCGACACTGTGCGAGATCACGTGACCGTTGGGGGTCGCGTTGAAGACTCCGCCGTTGTAGGTCGCGGCGCCCACGGTGAAGGTCAGGACCGCCTCACCGGTCGTGAGCGGTGACAGACGATCGATGAAGCCCTCTTCACCACCGTCGTACAGGACCGGGTTGATGAACTCACCCAGGCCGCAGCTCGGAGAGATGATCCCGTCGACTTGGTCGATCCCGAATCCACCGTCCGCGCAGGTGTCGGACACGCCGGTCAGCATGTGGATCGGTGTCGTCGGGTTGAAGCAGTGGGTGTCCCCGCCGCTCAGGAAGACGCTGCCGCCGGCCGACACATGGTCCGCCAGCGTCTGCCCCTCCGCCTGCGACAGGGTGTAGTTGTTCGGGAAGGTCCCGAGTTCGACCCACACCCGCGGGAAGGACGCGAGCGACAAGCCCTGCGTCGCGAGGTCGGCGAGGCCGACGACATCGACGAGGAGCGAAACCTGGGCGTTGGCGATCAGTGCGTTGTGGATCGCCAACGACGAGTCGATGTCCCCGGTCAGCGTGTCCTCGAACCGCAACACGAGATCGGTGACGTTCGTGTCGAAGACGAGCAGCGTGCAGGCCGCGGGGAGTGCCGCCTCGACGCCGATGCTCGGGGTCACCGTGTAGGTGAGGTTCCCCGCCGGTGCGCCGAGATCGGTGTAGGTCGTCGCCGTCCCGGAGATCGTGGCCAGCACCGTGCCGTTGCGCGCAACGTCGATCGCATCGTACTGCGCCGAGAAGGTGCCGCCGTTGTTCGTCCAGGTGAGGACCACGTCGGCGTCGACCTGATTGCAGTCGAGCCCGGTGACCGGGTTCACGTTCGACAGGGTGACGATACAGGCGGCCGGCGGGCTGTCGTCGACGCCGTCGGAAGCGATCACCGAGTAGGCGTAGGTGCCGGATCCCGGGTTGAGATCGGTGTACGACGTCGCGGTACCG
>JAGQRC010000251.1 GCA_020425835.1 Planctomycetota bacterium
CGATCGGTCGTCGGCCGCCGGGAGCTCGAGATCGACGAGACCTCGGAACGCGCGATGGTACCGGTCGGCGATTCGTCGCCGCACGGAGAGTTCCTTCTCCGCGAGGTCGAGTCCGACGAGGCCGAGACAGGCGAGCAGGTCGGGGAGATTCGCCTTCGTTCCGACCTCGAGGACTTCGTACGGACGCCCGCCCCGGTCCCACGGCGTTCGATCGATGCCGTGAAGTGCCAGCCGTCGGACGCGGCGCGCGATCCCTGCGTCGTCCGTGGTCAGCATTCCTCCCTCGCCGGTGCAGAGCGTCTTGTTCGCGTAGAACGAGAAGCAGGCGAGCGACGGCGATGCGGCGCTCTCCCGCGGCGTGCCGATGCGTGTCCCCGCATACCGAGTCGGGAACGCGTGGGCCGCATCCTCCACGATCGCGACTTCGAACTCCCGCGCGAGCGCGTCGAATCCTCCCAGATCCGCCGGCGCGCCACCGAAGTGCACGACGACGATCGCCCGCACGCGCTCCCCCGCTCGTCGCAGTTCGAGAAGCCTCGACCGCGTCGCGCTCACGGAGAGTTGCAGGGTGTCCGGTTCGATGTCGGCGAACCGAACGCGGGCGCCTCGTCGGACAACGACCTCGGCGGTCGCCGCGAACGTGTACGGCGTCGTGATGACCGAGTCGCCCTCGCCCACGTCGAGAGCGCACAGCGCGAGCTCGAGGGCGGCCGTGCCGGATGAGACCGCGACGGCGTGAGGGGCGCCCACGGCGCGTGCGAAGCGATCCTCGAACTCGCGAGCGACGGGACCCGTCGTCCACCAGCCGCTCTCGATGACCGACTGCACGGCGACCCGCATCGCCTCGGTGACCGTAATCCGATGGAAGGGCACCACAGCGAGGTCCGGGTGTTCCACCGTCACGGTCGCACTCGCGTCGTCCGAGTCGGTCGACCGATCCACGCCAAGAGATGAGTCCGCCAGAACGGCACAGTGGCCAAGACGGTGTATCCCCACTCGAGGAAGGCCGGTGGCATCCTTCGCGCTCGGTGCGGCAGGAAGGTCAGGGTGCGGATCTCCGGCCTCACGTCGGGAAACCACTCGGTGACTTCCGCGGCTCGAACGGGGGCGACGTCCGGGTTGCGGGGATTCGCACGACGCGTGTCGTAGATCAAGAGACCGCCTCCCGGTCGCGTCACGCGCCACGCCTCGCGAACCATCGCGCGCCGCAGCTCCGGCTCGAGCACCGATGAGAGCACCGTGGAGAGTTGGACCACCTGGAACGTCGCGTCGTCGAACGGGAGCTCCGAACCGCACCCGACGCGAAGGTCCGCCTCCGTCACGCGACGCCGGGCGGCCCCGATCACGTCGGCCCGGAGATCGATCCCCGCCAGACGTCGTGGCTCTGCGCCCCACCGCACGAAGTCCACGAGACCATCGCCTCGACCACAACCGACGTCGAGCACATCCTCGAGGGGGCGACAACGATGCCGATCGAGGAGCTTCAGCGTCCACCGCGCGCGTTGTTGCTGGCGCTGCACGTGTGCGGCGTCCTCGTAACCGAAGTACTCGCCCTGATCGACTCCGAGCGCATCTCGACGCGAGTACGCATCGGCGATCCGCATCCGCTCCATTCTCCGACGTCGACCGAAAGTCTCTGGCGAACCCATCACGACGCGTCACCTCCCCGCGCGAGTGTGGAGATCGAAGTCGGCGACGCTCGATCGATCGGGATGCCGGCCGCTCGCAACAGGTGATCGTAGAGGGAAAGGTGCCGGTCGGCGATGACGGCGAGGTCGAAGAACCGGTGGGCGCGCTCTCGCGCACGCTCGGCGAAGGCGAGCGCGGTGGCTCGGCGGGTCAGCACGGTGTCCAAGGCGTCGGCCAGGGCCTCCCGATCGCCGGGCGGAATCTGCCACCCGGCCCGCCCCCGATCGACGACCTCGCGGCAACCCGGCGTGTCGGTCGTGACGATCGGGCAGCCGGCAAACGCAGCCTCGATCAACACGCGGGGAATCCCTTCGCGATAGCGTGTCGGGAGGACGATCGCGTCGGCGATCGCGAGATATCGATCGACGAGATCCGTTCGTCCCGGACAGATCGCCCGACGTCGGACGGCCTCGGCCTCGCTCTCGTCGAGGGAGTCCGGCCCGCCGTCGGGCTCGCCGAGCGCCAACCACACCACGCCGGGGTGTCGGATCCGCACGCGGTCCACCGCGTGGGCGAGATCGAGGATCCCCTTGGCGTGGATCCAACGACCGACGTAGAGCAGGATCGGCCCGTCGAGCGCTCCCGCAACGATGCCCAGTTCGGCGAGCGCGCGACGACGAGATTCGGCATCCGTGAGGCGCGTCCGATCGTACCGAGCCGGATCGACGCCGGACCCGTCGATCACGCTCGAGCGCCCCGCCGGCACGATCCCCCGCTCGACGAGCAACGCGCGATCATCTCGATTCTGGAACACGGTCCAGCTCGACAGGTCGCTCGCGACGAACTGAAGTCGGTCGAACAAGAAACGGCGTCGACGCACGCGTGCGGACGACGAGGCGTACAGCCCGCCGAGGCCGGGAAGCGTCCCGACGATCGCCGGAACGCCGGCGAACCGCGACGCGAGGCGAGCGAAGATGGCGGGCTTCGTGTCGAAGCAGTGAACGAGGTCGACGGGGTCTCGACGCAGGAGCCCCGCGAGATGCCGCGCGGCTCGGAGGTCGGCACCGAGGTCGAAGCCGCGCGGGAGCGGGTAGTGATCGTATCGAAGGCCCGCCGCGCTGAAGCGCGCGGCCAGCGACGGCTCGCTCCCGATCCCTCGGAACCGGTAGCGATGACGCAGTCGATCGATCAACGGAATCCGAGCATCCACATCGGGACCGCCGACGATGGCGACGCGGGGACGAGCCTCCCCCTCGGAACCGGCGGCGTCAACCGAGCGAGCGTCGCTCCAGCTCATGGCGCAACCGTTCGACCTGGCTGACGATGGCCTCGCGATCGGTTCTCCACGCGAAGTGCTCCCCCTCACCGCCGTACTCGAGCACCACCACCGACGGGGCACGCCAGCGTCCGTCCGCGATGCGATCGAGCGCCCCCTGCACGATACTCCAGTCGGCGTCCGCCAACGGCATGCTGTCGCGGAGGCGTCCCTCGTCGTCCGGCGCGATACCGGCGACGTGCAACTCGACGATCCGACGACACGGGTAGTGATCGAGCAGATCCCAAGGATCGCACTCGAGCTCCATCGCCGCCAGCCGCACGTGCGCCAGGTCCAGGATGAACCCGATCTCGTGCTCCTCGACGATCCGCGAGAGCGCCACGGGGTCGATCGCCACTCGGTCGATCGGATAGTCCGACCGACGCTCCCATGGGACGTTCTCGACCGCGAGCCGACGACGGGAGTAGCGTCGCACCAACTCTTCGAGCTCGGTCCCCGCTCGCGCCAAAGCGAGGCATCGCCGCTCGTCGAGGCTCTCGACCTCCGCCAACGACGAGGCGGTCGGTGCGAAGTGGAGGTTCAGCCAGTTCGTGGCGCCGACTCGCGAGTAGGTCGCCCACTCGTTGAGACGATGCTCATCCAAATCCCCGTCGCCGATCCACAGGTTGCCGTGGACGAAGACCGGCCGGACGCTCTCCGCCGAGACGATCAGATCGTTGGACGCGGGGCACTTGAAGAGATCGATGGCGACCTGTTTGAATAGTTGAGCGCGAGACGAAGAGGAACGGAAGAGATGGCCATGCTTCCCTCGTCGGACCTGACGTGAGATCGTGAGAGACGAACTCCATGCGGCCGGACCTTCGGCCGGGTGAAGAGCGCTCGGCGCACACGTTGAAGATCGGCGGGCAGCAAGCCGGGTCATTCTGCCCGGACTCCCTCGGGAGCGAAAGGGCTCTGGATGGTGAGCAGCAGAGGAACGGGTCCGTTCGCCCGGGTTCACCACATCGTCCGGTCGATCCCCGCGGGTCGGGTGATGACCTACGGGCAGATCTCCGAGATTCTCGACCGTCGGATCTCCGCGGCCGCGGTCGGCTGGGCGCTCCGGCAGTGCCCGGACGATGTGCCGTGGCATCGCGTGGTCGCGTCGACCGGACGCTGTTCGGTCGGAGAGCGACAGCTCGCGAGACTCGCCCGAGAGGGTGTCCATCCGCGGAAGAACGGTTGCATCGATCTCGACGCCCATCGCCATCACCCGCGCTCGGAGGGCTGATCGTCCGGAAGACCGCGTTTCGCCCACACACTTCGACCGCCCGCCGACAGCAGTGCTTCAACGGGCTCTCAGGCGTCGATGCCGAAGGCGCGGAGCTTCTGGTAGAGGGTGTCGCGGGCGATGCCGAGGATCTCCGCGGCTCGCTTCTTGTTGTGGTCGACGGCACGCAGCACTTTGCGGATGTGCTTGGCCTCGGTCTCCGACAACGTCGCGAGCGGGATCGACACGGGATCGCGGCGGCCCTCCTTCGCGATGTCCGCGGGAAGGTCCTGGAGCCGAATCCGTCGCCCCGCCGCGTTGAAGCAGGCGCGCTCGACGGCATTCTGGAGTTCGCGCACATTGCCCGGCCAACCGTAGGCGAGGAGCGCGCGCTCGGCCGCAGACTCGATCCGAACCTCCGGCGGCAGGAAGGACGCGGCGATCTCGAGCACGTCTCGGCCGCGTTCGCGCAGCGGTGGGATCTCGACCGTCAGCACCGCGATGCGGAAGTAGAGATCGTCCCGGAACTGCCCCTCCTTGCGTAGGCGCGACAGATCGCGGTGGGTCGCGGCGACCAGCCGAACGTCGAACGGGACCGGCTTCTCGCTCCCGACCGGCCAGACGCGTCGTTCCTGGAGAACGCGGAGCAATCGGACCTGCGTGTCGAGCGGCATGTCGCCGATCTCGTCGAGGAACAGCGTTCCCCCATCGGCGAGCTGGAACTTCCCTCGGTGGTCTCGACCCGCATCGGTGAAGGCCCCCCGAACGTGACCGAAGAGTTCACTCTCGATCAGGGCGGGATTCGAGAGCGAGCAGTTGAACGCGACGAACGGACCCGAGCTCCGCGCGGATCGATCGTGGAGGACCCGGGCGAAGAGTTCCTTACCGGTGCCGGTCTCCCCGAGGAGGAGCACGGACGAGTCGCGCTCCGCGGCGCGGACGAGCGTGTCGAGAACCTCGACCATTGCGGGGCACTGGGCGACGATCTCCGTTCGCCGTCGCATCACTTGTCGAAGCTGGAAGTTCTCTCGCTCCAGCCGATCGCGCAGATCGCGCTGATCGAGTCCCAGCGCGACGAGATGAGCGACGCCGGTCACGAATCGAAGATCGGACTCGCTGAACGGGTCATCGCCCTCCCCCCGGAGTCGATCCGCATAGACGAACCCCAGAGCCGTCTCACCGACGATCAGCGGGGCGCAGACGAACGTCGCGATGCCGATCTGGTCGATCGATCGCTCCGCCTCCCTTCCGAAATCGGCTCGGACGTCCGGAACGATGAGCGCGCACCCCTCGAGCTGGATCGCGTCGAGGATCGTCTGGCTCATGGGGATCGATGGCTCGTCGGCATGGGTCCGATCCGACGGCCACGCGTGGACGCGCCCGAGACCTTCGGCGGCGGGATCTCCGACAGCGATGAAGCCGCGACCCGCCGGCAACGCAGGGAAGATCAGCTCCGCCACCGACTGGAGCCAATCGGAGTCCGACGGGTCCGAACGAACCAGGAGTTCCGTGAGCGCGTAGAGGGACTCGAGACGACGCTCGGACCAGCTCCGCGCATCGGCCCAACTGGCGGTGCCGCGCGGATCGATCGAGGTCCACGCGCCCGGATCGTCGACCACCACGCGCACGGTGTCATCGGCCGAGCTCTCAGCCGTACGGCGCAGGCCGCGAACCGTCACCACTGTGTCGCCGAAGCGGATCACCGAGCCGGGAACGAGATCGCCGGCATCGTCGACCCGCTCGATCGTGACCGGATTCTTCGGCGCGAGTGGCTCGATCCGTAGACGCTCATCATCCCATTCGATGGCGAGCTGCTGCCGCGAGGCGTGGGGATCGTCGATCACGCAGTCGCTGTCCGCGTGGCGCCCGAGCACCGTCCGCCCTCGGCGAAGCCGGTACGAAGGGAGTCGGGCCCCACACG
>JAGQRC010000252.1 GCA_020425835.1 Planctomycetota bacterium
CTTCGGGCAGTGATCGGCTCGCGCACATGGATTGGGTTCCGCTGTCCGTGTCCGGGAACCGGCCAGCTGCAGGGACAGTCGAAGAGGACCGGGCGCGCGCACCGCGATTCGCGCGAGACGCGGGCTGGCGACCCGATCTGGCCCCCGCTACTCTGCTCGCTTCCCTGGACCCCGAACCCCCTCGGACCCCCGGCGCTCCACTTGGCCAAAGACTCGTTCGATCTTCGGTTTCGCCCTCAACCCGCAGAGCTCGCGGAGCGCCCCCCTCGCGCCATCCTCCTGAAGGCGCTGCAACCGGACGATCCCTCGCTCCTCTACCCCGAGATCGGTCCGTTCGACGAGATCGAGTCCTTGGCCAGGACCGCGGGGCTCGAAGTGGTCGGACGGGTGTCGCAGAAGCGGCCGAAGCCCCATCCCGGAACGTACGTCGGCAAGGGAAAGGTGGAGGAAGCGGGCGAACTCGCAGACCGATTGGACGCCGCGGTGATCGTCGTCGACGATCCGATCAGTCCATCACAGGGCAAGAACCTCGAGGATCGAACCGAGCGACGCGTCATCGACCGCGCCGAATTGATCATGGACATCTTCGCCACCCGGGCCCGCACGCATCAGGCGAAGCTCCAGGTCGAACTCGCCCAGCTCCGTTACTCGCAGTCGCGCCTGACTCGCATGTGGACCCACCTGTCCCGGTTCGAGGGGGGCATCGGGATGCGCGGCCCGGGGGAAACGCAGCTCGAGACCGACCGCAGGATCATTCGACGGAAGATCGGGCTGCTCAAGGAGAGGCTCGCGGAGATCGAGCGTCAGCACTCGACGCAGAACAAGGCGCGGGAGCTCGCCTACAAGGTCGCCCTCGTCGGCTACACGAACGCCGGGAAGTCGACGCTGATGCGAAGGCTGACCCAGACGGACGTGCTCGTCGAGAACCGGCTGTTCTCGACGCTCGACACCAGCACACGCCGCTGGGACCTCGCAACGACGCGCGACGTGATCCTGTCCGACACCGTCGGCTTCATTCGGAAGCTCCCGCACGCCCTGGTCGCCTCGTTCCACGCCACATTGGCCGAGGCGCGCGAGGCCGACCTGCTGCTCCACGTGGTCGACGCCAGCTCACCGCGCGCGGAGTCGGACATCGAGATCGTCGAGGAGACGCTCGAGTCGGTCGGATGCGGGGACAACCACCGGATCTTCATCTTCAACAAGGTCGACCGAGTCGGTGACGAACGGCGCATCGACGTGCAGCATCTGCTCGCTCGACACGACGAGAGCATCGCCGTCAGCGCGATCGAAGGGCATGGGGTCGACCGACTCCGGAGCTTCGTCATCGCCGAAGTCGAGGCGACCGAGGCGCGGTGCGAGTTCTCGCTCCCGACGAACCGAGGAGACCTCGCCCATCAGATCCGTCTCCTCGGGAAGATCGAAGAAGAGCGGTTCGAGACGGACCGCATCCTCCTGCGAGTTCGGTTGACCCCGGAGGCGAGGGACCGCTGCCAACAACTGCTCGCTCGCGCCGGCCTGAGCAGCTCGATGGACGGAACCGGCTGCTAACAGTCCGTTGAAAAACTCATTCCGGCCGAGAGCCCGAGCTTCCTGCGCCCAGCACACCCGTCGAAACTCGAAGTATGAGCCAGAGGCGGTCGAGCCGAGACCCGGGGACCGAACCGGGCCGACACCCATTGCCGCGCGCCGAGCAGCCAGGGCGCAGACCTCCGGTCCCGGCGACTCTCGGGTTCTTGTCGCAACGCGCCACATGTGACATAGATGGCCCCCGAGTCCGATCGGGTGGTGGATACGTCGAGTTTCGCCAGGTGTGCTGGGTGCAGGAAGCTCGGGCTCTCGGCCGGAATGCGTTTTTGAACGGGCAGCCGACGATCGGCGGGTCGCTCTGGCTGGCCCAACGGTTGCGCACGGCCGAACGGCGCACACGGGCAATCGACCACTCGGGGAGAACGGACGACGACACCGATGGGGCATCCGCTCAAGAACCGCTCATTCCTGGCGCTCACCATCACGCAATGCCTGGGTGCGTTCAACGACAACGTCTATCGACAGTTCATCCTGCTGCTCGCCGTCGGCATCGAGATTCCGTGGCTCGCCGGTCTGGACCCTCAATCCCTCGCGCTGGCCTGTTTCGCGGCGCCCTTCGTGATCTTCGCCCTGTTGGCCGGCTCGCTCGCCGACCGTTACTCGAAGCGCACGATCATCGTCGCGATGAAGGTCTTCGAGATCGTCGCCATGTCCTTGGCCATGCTCGCGTTCGCCCTCCATCCGTGGATCGGCGGTGAGACAGGTTTCAACGCGGCGGTGATCGCCTCGCTGGCGGTGCTGTTCATCATGGGGACCCAGAGCGCGCTCTTCGGACCGTCGAAGTACGGTGCGATCCCGGAGATCGTCGAAGAGTCCCAGATGACCCGAGCCAATGGCATCATCAGCATGACCACGAACATGGGTATCGTGTTCGGCGCGGTGGTGGCCGGCGGCCTGACCGAGTTCCTGCGCGAGCACCACCTCCCGCACTACGTCTCCGGCTACTTCCTGATCGGCATCGCGGTCCTCGGTTGGATCGCGTCGTTGTTCATCCGCAAGCTCCCCCCGGCCGACCCGCAGTGCCCGCTGAGGACGAACCTGCTGACCGTACCGGGGCACGCCGTCCAGGAGGCGAAGTTCATCGCCCGGGACCGAGACCTTCTCGCGGTGATCCTCGCGGAGGGCTGGTTCTTCCTGGTGAGCTCGGTCGCGCTCGCCGTGTTCAACACCTACGGCCAATCGGTGCTCGGGTACGGGGATCGAGCCGGTTCGGCGCTGATCGCGTGGACCGGGATCGGCATCGGCGTCGGCAGTCTCCTCGCGACCTGGCTCTCTCGCGGACGGCTCGAGCTCGGTCTCGTCGTGTGGGGGGCGATCGGGATGTCCGCGAGCTTCCTCGCACTGTTCTGGATCGAGGATCGCACCGCGGCCAAGATCGCGACGTTCATCGCCGGGGGCTTCGGCGGGTTGTACATCGTTCCGGTGACGACCTTCCTCCAAGAACGACCCGAGGCCAACGAGAAGGGTCGGGTCCTCGGTGCCGCGGAGCTGAGCACGTTCTCGTTCATCTTCCTCGCGGCCGGAGTGTTCGCGGGGCTCGACATCCTGACCAAGCAGTTGTCCGGGCCGCTCGGGGTCGAGGCGCCCCGCCTCCTCGCGATCGGGCTCGCACTGCTGATGGCCGGTGGGGTCATGGCGTTGGCGCTGTTCGCGCCCATCTTCCTCCAACGCGCGATCCTCGCGGCGATCGGGACGTTCGCCTATCGGATCCGCGTGCACGGGGAGGAGAACCTCCCACTGCGAGGCGGAGCGCTCCTCGTTCCGAACCACATCTCCTACGTCGACCCCTTCTTCGTCGCGTACGGCAGCCCCCGGGTTCCGCGGTTCATCATGCACCGCTGGTTCCTGAACGTCCCGTTCGTCGGGTGGTTCACGCGACGGGTCAACGTCATCCCGATCTCCGCCGAGGATGGACCGCGCGCGTTGGTCCGCGCCCTCGATCTCGCGGCCGAACACGCGCGCGAAGGTCATCTCGTCGCGATCTTCCCGGAGGGATCCATCACGCGGACCGGGAACCTCCTCCCGTTCTCGAAGGGCCTCGAGAAGATCGCGCGCAAGGCACAGGTTCCCATCGTGCCGGTCTACCTCGATCGCGTCTGGGGAAGCCTGTTCAGCTTCCATCGCGGTCGCTTCTTCTGGAAGAAGCCGAGCGGCGTCCCTTATCAGGCTTCGGTCAACTACGGAGCTCCACTCCCGCCCGACACTCCGGTCGAAGTGGTCCGACAGAAGATCCAGGAGCTCAGCGCGGATGCACTCGACCGACGAAAAGGATTCGGAGAGACCCTCGCCACCCGGTTCCTCCGACACGCCCGCCGCCATCCCCGGCGGTTCTGCATGGTCGACACCTCGAAGACCGAGCTGTCGTACCGCCGGACGTTGATCTCGGTGCTCGCTCTCCGATCCATCTTGAAGGACCGGCTACGGGACCAAGACCGCGTCGGCGTGTTGCTCCCCAACGGCAACGGCGGCGCACTGGTCAACATCGCGCTCGCGGTGCTGGGAAAGACATCCGTCAACCTCAACTACACGGCGGGCGAGGACTCCTATCGGTCGGCGATCGACCAGTGCGAGCTGAGGACCATCATCACCTCGCCGCGTTTCCTCGAGAAGCTCGGCATGGATCCAGATCCGCGCCATCTCCACGTCGAGGATCTCCTGCAGGAGGTCACGACCGGAGTGAAGATCCGCGCGACGTTGCTGGCGCTCCTCCCCGGGTTCCTGCTCCAGCGACTCCCGGACGTTCCGCGGGATCCGGACCAGGACGCGACGATCATCTTCTCGAGCGGATCGACGGGGATGCCGAAAGGGGTACGCCTCACCCATCACAACATCCTGTCGAACGTGCGCAGTCTCGAGCAGGTCTTCGATCCGATCCCCAGCGACCGAATCGTCGCCGTTCTCCCGTTCTTCCACTCGTTCGGCTACACCGCCACCGTATGGCTGCCCTTCGTGACCGGATTCGGGGCGATCTACCACTTCAGCCCGATGGACGCGAAGAAGATCGCGGAGCTGACGCGGGTCTACCGCGGAACGATCCTGATCTCGACGCCGACCTTCTATCAGAGCTACCTGCGTCGGTTCGAGCCGGAGGACATCGCCACCGTTCGGCTCTCCGTCTCCGGAGCGGAGCAACTCAAGAGCTCTCTGCTCGAGCAGTGGCAGGACAAGTTCCACCAGCCGATCTTCCAGGGCTACGGTTGCACGGAGCTGTCCCCGGGCGTGTCGCTCAATCTGCCCGACGTCGAGCACGGTGACGTCCGGCACATCGCCCACAAGCCCGGCACGATCGGGCATCCGATTCCCGGCGTCGCGGTCAAGGTGGTGGACGCCGAGTCGTTCGAGGACCTCTCCGTCGGCGAGGAGGGGATGCTGCTGGTGCGCGGCCCGAACGTCATGGCCGGCTACCTCGGACAACCGGAGAAGACGGCCGAGGTGAAACGGGACGGTTGGTACGTGACGGGTGACGTCGCGAAGCTCGACCGCGATGGATTCGTCACGATCACGGGTCGACTCTCCCGGTTCTCCAAGATCGGGGGCGAGATGGTGCCGCACCTCCGCGTCGAAGAGATGATCCAGCGGGTCATCGATGAACGACAAGCGTGCAGCATCGAGGCCCGCGAAGCGGGCGAGTGTGCCGAGGTCGCGGTGACGTCGGTGCCGGACACCGACAAGGGGGAGCGACTCGTCGTCCTCGTGAGTCGGGTCACCGTTCCGACCGACGAGATCATCGAGGCGCTGCGCGACAGCGGGCTGCCGAAGCTCTGGATCCCGCGGGCCGACTCGTTCCTCGAGGTCGAGAGCCTTCCGAAGCTCGGCAGTGGCAAGCTCGACCTGAAAGCCATCGGCGAGCTGGCCACGCAGCGCATCGCATGATCTCGACGGCTTGCTTTCGGGGAGGGCTCCGCCTTATATACGTCGCGAACATCCGCCCCGTGTCGTCGGGGTGATCCCTGGGTTCCCTCTCGCGGCTTGGAGCTCCCCCGTGTACCGACGCGCGCTCGGAATCATCGAAACCGTGGGGCTCGTCGGTTCGGTGGAAGCGGCGGACGCCATGACCAAGTGTGCGGACGTCGAGCTGGTCGGCCGGGAGGAGATCGGCGGCGGACTGTTCGCGGTCGCGATACGGGGCGACGTCGGTTCCGTGCGCGCGGCGCTCGAGTCGGGAAGCCTGCACGCGAAGGCGGTGGGAGAGCTGCACGGGGTTCTCCTCATTCCGCGCCCCTCGGATGACCTCGACACGATCCTCACCGGCTTCTCGGGCTCCCCTCCGGAACCCGACCTCCCCCGCATCTCGGACCTTCCCTCGCTCAATGTCCATCAGCTGCGATCGCTGGCGCGTCGACTCCCGCACTTCCCGCTCAAGGGGCGCGAGATCTCCATGGCGCACCGTGAGGAGCTGCTGGACCGCTTGAAGGAAGCTCTGGAAGCGGAGGATGCCCCGAACGGCTCCTGACATAATCGGGAGCCGAGG
>JAGQRC010000253.1 GCA_020425835.1 Planctomycetota bacterium
GAGGAGGCGTGGGAGCAGGGTCGGTCGATCATCGCGCCGCGCGTCATCGATGACCCGCGTGTCCAGGGTTTCGAGTCCCTCTACCGCGCGAACATCTCGTCCCTCGCGATCCTCCCGCTCGCCCTCTCGAGCACGACCATGCGCGGCGCGGTGTACCTGAACAACCCCCGCAACCTCGACCACCTCGCCCCACCTCTGGGGAGCGCTGCGCTCGTCGCCTACCAGAACCTGCTCCAGTTGACGATCCCGCGGGCCATTCCCGTTCCCGCCTGATCGAGCCGAGGCGTTCGACCGTCGTGCGGAGCACCGCCGCGCCGACGTTCGAGCTCTCCGCACGACGTCGCCCGATGACGGCCTTGCAGTTTCGTCCCGGTGAGTGATGAATGGTCCGGGCCTCGTGACGCCCGAAAGGTCGCGCCGTGCGCATCGTCTCCACCACCTGCTCGAACACCGAGATCGTCTGTGCCCTCGGTCGCGCGGGTTGGCTCGTCGGTGTCGACCGCCACTCCGACCACCCCCCGGAGGTCGTCGCTCGTCTCCCGCGTGTCGGGCCCGACCTCGGCGTCGACCCGGAGGCGGTCGCGTCGCTGCGTCCCGATCTGGTGCTGGCGTCACGCACGGTCCCCGGACACGATCGCGTCGTCGCTTCGCTCGAGAATCGCGGCTTGCGAGTAGTGGCGCCGGCGCCGCGATCCCTTCATGATGTCTACCGCGACATCACCGAGATCGGGGATCTGCTCGAAGCACGAGGCGCAGCGGAGCGGCTCGTCGCCTCGATGCGGGACGCGATCCCCACTCCCGCGCCGCGCGTCGAGTCGTTCCCCGGCATCCTCGTCGAGTGGTGGCCGAAGCCGGTGATCGTTCCGGGTCGCGACAGTTGGGTCACCGACCTGTTGGCGGCGGCCCGCGCGCGCAACCCGTGGAGCGATGCGCCGGTCGAGAGCCGGCCGGTCAGCGACGAGGAGGTGCGGCAGAGGAATCCGGCCGCGGTGGTGATCGCCTGGTGCGGGGTCGATCCCGCGAAGTACCGACCGTCGGAGGTCGGGAGACGACCGTGGTCGGGGGTGCGAGCCGTCGAGTCCGGGCAGATCCACATGGTGCCCGAGGCGTTCCTCGGTCGCCCCGGCCCCCGGTTGGTCGAGGGTTATCGGGCGCTCGACCGGATCGCGCGGGGGCTATGAACGGACGTCCTCCGCGCGGACGTGACGAAGTTCGGTGGCCTCGATCCCGGAACGAGCCAAAATCCTTCACCGTTTCGACGCCAGACGTCGAAGAATGAGAAACGCCGTCCTGCGACAACCCGAGATGGACCCGATCGTCGAGCCGTGAGCATCTACAACCGCGACTACATGCGAGAGAACCCGCGCGGAATCGGCGCCCTGGTCCAGGGGTGGCGCGCCGTCGAGGTCTTCATCGCGATCAACGCGCTCGTCTTCCTGGTGTGGACGCTCTTCGCGGATCCCCGCCAACCCCAGCGGTTGGAGTTCCTCGATCATCACTTCGTCGTCGGCATCGGCACGTTGAGGTCGGGGAAGCTCTGGACCCTCGTCACCTACATGTTCTCGCACAAGGAGCTGATGCACCTCGTGCTGAACATGTTCGTGCTCTGGAGCTTCGGAAGGGTCGTCGAGGCGGAGCTCGGCACGCGGCGATTCGTGACCTTCTATCTGATCTCCGGAGTCGTCGCGGGGCTCGTGCACTCCCTCCTCTCGCTCGTCGGTTGGCCGCCCAATCCCGCACTCGGAGCCTCCGGCGCGATCTCCGCCGTGGTGATGCTCTTCTGCATGGCTCACCCGCGCGAGAAGCTCCTCCTCTTCTTCGTGATCCCGATGCCCGCGTTCATGCTGGCCGTCCTGTTCGTCGGATTCGACCTCTACGGGCTCGTTCAGCAGTTCAACGGCAACGCCTGGGAGAACATCGGGCACGGTGCCCACCTCGGGGGTGCCGCGTGCGGACTTCTGCTCGGACTGCACGTCCAGGGGAGGATCCGGCTGCCGTGGGTGGATCTCGGACCGCGTTCGCGACGACGCCGCCGTTCGCGTTCCGCCGAGGCCTCGGCGCTGCGCCCGAGACGGAGCGACCACGACGAACGACGGATGGACGAGCTCCTCAAGAAGGTGCACGACGGCGGTCTCGACTCCCTGTCGCCGGACGAGCGGGAGTGGATGATCGACCAGAGCAAGCGCTACCGCGATCGCACCTGACGGCGACCCCGATGTCATGGTTCGAGTGGGGAAGGACCTGGTGGCTTCGGCGAGCCGAGCGCCGACGAGCGCGACGGGCGATGTCGGCGCTGTTCGATCGCGTCGATGTCCTGGACCGTTGCTCGCTCCGGACCGACCACCGGACGAGAGCGGACCTCCGCGACTACGAGCTGGATGCCGGTGGCGAGGTGCGCGTCGTCTACTTCACGGTGCTCCGTCACCCGCGCCCCTACGCCTTCTCGAAGCAGTTCCACGCGGTCATGGAGCTCTATCGCTACGACGTGTTCGCGGGTGAGGTGACGGTCCACGACTCGATCAACCTCACCCGGCTCCGCGGAGAGGACAGTGGCTGATCGCTGTCCCTACTTCTCTTCCTTCTTCTTCACCGACTCGAGGCTGACCGTCAGCTCGACCTCGTCCCCGAGCAGATCCAGCATCGCACCCATGCCGAAATCGCTCCGCTTGATCTTGAAGGTCGTCCAGAAGCCGATGCGCTCGGAGCCCCAGGGATCCGACCCTTCGCCGGTCTTCTTGACGACCACGTTCAAGTCCTTGCTGACTCCGAGGAAGGTGAGCTTGCCCTTCACCTGGTAGGTGTCCTTCTCCTTGCCCGCCTTGAACCCACTCGCCTCGAACGTGATCTTCTGGTGCTTCTCGACGTTCAGGAACTCGGGGCTCTTGATGTGCTTGTCGCGATCGTTGTTGAACGTGTTGAGAGTCGTCGCGTCGACCTCGACCTGCACCCGACTGTCGCCGAGCTTCTTGGGATCGAAGTCGATCTTGCCGGAGACCTGTCCGAACCGTCCGAGGAAGTAGGCCGTCTTCAAGTGCAGGATCTTGAAGGTCACGGCCGAGTGTGCGTTGTCGACCGTGTATTCCGCCGCCTCGATCGCGGTCGGGGCGATCGAGAGAAGCGCGACGGTGAGCGGTGCCAGCAGGATCGATCGTGGGCTCATGGCGAAGAGCTCCCTTTCAGTGGGATGGGAATCCAATCGACGGGGTGATGCCGCCGTCCGGCGATCTTCCTTCGCCGTTGGGAATCTGTCGAGACGACTCCCCGGGCATCGAGGTTCCCGCGGCGTCGACGGGAACAATGGGATGCGGCACCCACTGGGTTTTCGAGGAAGACTTCAAGGCGAGTGCGGGCGAATCGGCGATCGAGGTCGCGGGGGTCGGATCTTCCCACACTTCTGGCGGGCTGAGTTTCACGGCGCGGGAGGGGGGCTGCCGTTCGATGGAGTGGAGGACGCATCGAGCCCGACTCGAGGACGAACCGGGCTCGATGGGATGGCTCGAACGCTTCGACGGGGAGGAGTGCCGACGATCCGACGTCGGTGGACTCGCCGGTCGGGATCAGTAGGTGAGATCGATCGTGTGCGCCGTCTCGAGGAATCGCGTCAGGAGCTCCACCGTCGCTTCGAGATCGGGACCGTAGATCGTCTCGACCACCGAGTGGACGTATCGCGTCGGGACCGAGAGCGTGATCGACGGCACCGCCTCGTGCGCCCGTTGGATACCTCCGGCATCGGTTCCGCCCCGAGACAGGATCTCCATCTGATGCGGGATCTCGTGCTTCTCCGCCAGGTGACGGAAGTAGTCGACGAGCTTCGGCGTGCAGATCAACGAAGAGTCCATGATCTTGATCGCGGTACCCTTGCGGAGATCCGTGACGTGCTCTTCCGGCTTCGCGCCGGGCACGTCGCACGCGAGCGTCACGTCGACCGCGACGCCGATGTCCGGTTGGATCCGGCTGGCCGCGGTCACCGCACCCCGCAACCCGACCTCTTCCTGAGTCGTCGCCACCGCGTAGATCGAGACCTGCGGATCACGGACGCGACGAACCGCTTCGATCAGGGTGTAGATCGAGACGCGGTTGTCCATCGCCTTGCAGGAGTGGAAGTCGCCGACGGAGACGAAGGTCTGGTCGAGGGTGACCGGGTCCCCGACCCGAACCTGCTGGTTGACCCGAACGGCATCGAGCCCGAGGTCGACGAAGAGGTCATCGAGCTCCGGGAGTTTCTTGCGCTCCTCGGCACCGAGGATGTGGATCGGCTTCGTCCCGATCACTCCGATCAGGTCCTCACCGCCCCGCGTCATGATCCGCACTCGCTTCGCGATCAGCGTCTTCGGATCGAAACCCCCGAGGGGCTGCAGGCGCAGGAAGCCGTTGTCATCGATGTGACGGACGATGAAGCCGATCTCGTCCATGTGCCCGGCGAGCATGACCTTGCGCGGATGGGGACCCTTGCCCTCCTTGATCGCGATCATGTTGCCGATGCCATCGGTCTCGATGCGGTCGACGAGGGGGGTCATCTCCTCGCGGTAGATCGCTCGAATTCGATCCTCGTGGCCCGGAGGGGCCGACGCCTCGCAGAGTCTCTTGAGCAGTTCCAACGGTGAATCCTCTCTCGCCGAGCGGTCGCGGAGCCGGCCCCGGGGCTCGAGCGCGATGGATCGATCGATCCGATCACGCAGGCCCGAGTCCTGGAACACCGCAGGGTGTAGCCGCGCATTGTGCCAGGGCCGTTCGAGCGGAGCCAGAAGCCTGCCTCACAGAACCGCCCTGTCTCGGAGCGGCCGCTGCCCAGGGTCGCACCCGCTCCTCGCTCGTCCGGATTCAAGGACCCAGGAGCCCGTTGAAACCCATTCCGGCCGAGAGCCCGAGTGGCCGTCGGCCAGCACTCCCGCCGAAACTCGACGCATCCACCAATGCGCCCGCGTTTCGTCGGAAGCACTGGCCTCGAGATCTCGAACTCTCTGCTCGAAAGCAGTTTTCAACGGACTTCTAGCGCCACCCCGAGCCAGCGCGACAGCTCGACCAATACCCGCGGCTCGATCGGTCCGTGCGTGTCGACTCCGGGTGAGTCTGCGGGTCCGAGCGTGTGACCGAGCCCTGCGTATTTTCGAATCGTCCACTCGGTCGGGTCCCCCGGCGTCAGTCGGTCGAGGTGCGTGATGGGGACTGTGTCATCGCTCGCTCCGTGGAGGATCAACACCGGGCAGGTCAGCCCGGGCATCGCCTGCTCCAGAGCGGGCAATCGGTGGTCGTCGGCAACCGGGCCACGCGCGGGGTTCCGTTGGAACGCGTCCCGCAGCGCCGGTACCCATTCGTCGGCGATCGACAGCTTGCCGTCGCGATTGCGATCGAAGCTCGCCGGATAGCGCGGGCCTCGCCTCGGATCGCCCGACAGGGACGCGGCGACGAACTGGCGCGCCACGACGCCCGGTCGTCCGAGGAGTGCCTCCTCGATCGCGAGGTCGTCGAGCACGCCATCGGTGCCGAAGCGCGAGAGATAGTCGGCTCCGCTCCATTCGATCTGATCGAGAACGGTCTCGGGGAGTGGTCGGACGAAGGGGCCGATCAGCACCAGGGCCGCCACCGACGGATCCGTTGCGGCGAGGCTCGTCGCGATCGCGCAACCTTCGTCGATCGACAGGATCGCCACTCGCGCCGGATCGACTCGGGGACACGATCGAAGGAGCTCGAGAGCGATGCGCGCATCGTCGAGGAAGTCCTCCATGTCCAGCGCGATGAACCGGCGGAAGTCGACATCGCGAGGACCGTGAACATGGCGTTTGTCGTAACGCAGCGAGGCGATCCCGGCGTCTTCGAGGGCGATCGCGATGCTGCGGCCGATCGCCGAGATCGGTCGACCATCCTCGTCCGTGCCGAACGAGAAGTCGCGGTCGACCGGACCCATACCGGGGATCAAGAGCACGGCGGGTACGGGATGCTCGATCGTCGCCGCCGATGGGAGCGTCAGCGTGGTCCGCGGAGTGAACCGGGCCACGGGCGAGTCGTCTCCCGCGGTGACCGTCGAACCCCCGCGCGGGTCGGGTTC
>JAGQRC010000254.1 GCA_020425835.1 Planctomycetota bacterium
CGAACCTCGTGTACACCAACGATGGGAGCGGCACCTTCACCGTGACCGGTCAGTCGCTCGGAACGAACGACACGACCTGCGTCGCACTGGTCGATGTCGATCGTGACGGGGACCTCGACGTGATCGCCGGGAATCGGGGCACGCAGGCGAATCGCATCTACACCAACGTCTCCGGAACCTTCTCCGACTCCGGCCAGTCCCTCGGCACCGGAGACACGATGGCGCTCGCGGTCGCCGATTTCGATGGGGACGGGGACCTCGACTTCGCGACGGCGAACTCATCGGACTCCGCCGAGCGCGTCTGGTTGAACAACGGAGCGGGGACCTTCTCCGTCGCCGCGTCGGCGATCCCCGCGGGCGACGCGAACTCGATCGCCGCCGGCGACCTCGATGGCGATGGCGACGTCGATCTGGTCTTTGCCAACACCGGAGGGAATCGAGTCTTCGTCAACGACGGCGCCGGGAACTTCAGCGCATCCGGGGCGGCGTTCGGATCGGGCACGGCGATGGCCGTCGTGCTCGTGGACTTCGATGCCGATGGCGATCTCGACATCGTGTTCGGGAACGATGGCGATCCCGATACGCTCTACATCAACAACGGAGCGCTCGGGTTCACGAGCTCGACGATGGCGATCGGCAGCGCGGCGACCCGCGCGCTCGCTGTCGCGGATCTCGACCGGGATGGCGACCTCGATCTCATCGCGGCGAACGCCGGAGAGTCCAATCAGGTCTGGGAGTCCTCGTTGGCCGGGACCTGGGGGAGCGCGACCTTCACGGACTCGAGCCAGTCGATCGGAGGGAGCAACGGTCCGCGACTGCACCTCGCCGATCTCGACCGCGACGGGGATCTCGATCTCGCGCTCGCCTTCTCGTCGGCGATCGAGCTCTGGACCAACAACGGGACCGGGAACTTCAGCGACTCGGAGCAGACGATCGCGGTGAGCAACGTCGCAGATCTCGCGATCCATGACGTCGATCGCGATGGCGATCTCGATCTCGTCGTCGGCCGGAGTGGCTCGAACTCGAACCTGATCTACCTCAACGATGGCTCAGGCCACTTCGCCGACTCCGGTCAGTCGCTCGGAGCACAGTCGACCTTGGCGATCGCGGTCGCCGATGTCGACGCGGACGGTGACCCGGACCTGATCTTCGGCAATGGCTCGGGAACCGCGAACCGTGTCTTCTCGAACAACGGCTCCGGAGTGTTCACGGACAGCGCGCAATCCCTCGGCAGCGCCAGCACGCTCGCGCTCGCGGTGGGAGACGTCGACGGTGACGGAGACCTCGACCATGTCGACGGCGTCGACTCCGGATCGGACCGGGTCTTCCTGAACAACGGATCGGGCACCTTCACGGACTCCGGCGCCGCGCTCGGCGCGACCAGCTCGCCCGCGATCGCCCTGATCGATGTCGATGCGGACGGCGATCTCGATCTGTTCGTGGCGAGTGCGGCGGGGGCCAACCACCTGTTCTCGAACAACGGTTCCGGGACGTTCACCGACTCGATGCAGTCGATCGGTTCCTCGCTCACCCTGGCACTCGCCGTGGGCGATCTCGACGGCGACGGCGACATCGACGCCATCGAGGGCAACCAGTCCGCCTCGGATCGATGGCTGGTCAACGACGGGACGGGGACGTTCACCGTCGCGACCAGCGCGCTCGGGTCCGGAGTGACCACGGTCGCCGTCGTGCTCGGCGATCTCGACGGCGACGGCGACCTCGACCTGGTCGTCTCCTACGCCGCGAGTCGCGCGACGGTCTTCCTCAACGAGTAGGTCGCCCCGCCGCGTCGCCGCCGCCGAAAGATTGCCCCATTCTCCCGCTCGTTCCGTTTCCCCGTCGAGGCGGGGAACATCGCCTCCCCTCGGAGGTTGACCTCTGCCTCGGGACCCTCGACACTCGGAACACCGGGAACTCTGCGGACCGCCGCGCGCGCACGCGGGAGAACCCAGGGTGTTGGCTCTGCTCCGCGATCGGAGACTCGATTGATCCCTGCGGCGACTCCATTGCGAGTGATGCCGATCGGCGACCCGCGCACCGCATCGCGACCCTCTTTCGAGCGGGGTCTCGTCGGTCGTCGGGGTACGGTTCGCCGGGATTTCGGTCGACGGATCGCGCGGTCGGTCGTCGTCGCTCTCTCGATCATCGGAGCTGCGACGACCACGGCGAGCGCGCAGGTCACCCACCTCGTTCCGCAGACCTATGACACGATCCAAGCGGCGATCGTCGCGGCGAACAATGGGGACACGGTGTCGGTCGATGCCGGGGTCTACCTCGAAACGATCGACTTCCTCGGCAAGGCCATCACGGTGATCGCTCCGGCAGGTCCCGCGTCGACGACCATCGATGGGGCCGGGGTCGGTCCCGTCGTGCAGTTCGTCGCGGGTGAGGGACCGGGGAGCATCCTGTCGGGTTTCACCGTCACCGGAGGGAGCGCCCTCCAGGGTGCGGGGCTGTCGTGCGTCGACTCCAATCCGACGCTGACCGGCTGCTGGATCCTCGACAACGTCCTCGGTGGCAACGTCTCCCTGAAGAACTCCCCGGGCCCGCTGACCATCGAAGGCTGCATCATCGCCGGCGGCACGAGCAGCAACTTCGGGGGCGGTATCCTCTGCGACAACGTAGATCTGGTTCTCGTCGACTGCACGGTCTCGGACAACCTGTCCGAGCAGATCGGCGGTGGGTTGTCCGTGAACTTCTCGTCGCCCGGAGCGCCGCCGTTCAACGCGATCCAGATCACGGACTGTCTCTTCGAGGGGAACGTCTCGTACTCGTTCGGTGGAGGCGTCGCCATTCGCTCGGCCGAGCTCCTCGCCCAGGGTGTCGTCTTTCGAGAGAACGCCGCCTCCATCGGCGGCGGAGGGATCGCTCTCTGTTGCGGTGCGAACGGGATCGTGTCCGACTGTCGCTTGATCGAGAACACCGGTCTCGCCTGGGGCGGAGGCGTGCTCTGCGACGGCGCCGAGAACTTCGAGTGGGTCCGCTGCCTCTTCGCCGGGAACGAGTCCTCGATCTCCGGCGGCGCGGTCGACACGACCGTCAACGGGACGAACCTCGCCTTCGACCGGTGTACGTTCGTCGCCAACGATTCGGGTTCGGCCTCCGCGCTGAACCTCCAGTTCTCCTCCACGGCGACCATCACGAACTCGATCGTCTGGGACAACGTGGGAGGATCGTTCGCCGGCGCGGCCACCGTCAGCTTCAGTGACGTCGAGTATGGGTACGCGGGTGTCGCCATCATCTCGGTCGACCCCGAGTTCGTCGATCCGGTCAACGGCAACTACGCGCTGGCCCCGACGTCCCCTTGCATCGACGCGGGAGACCCGGCGAGCGATCCCGACCCCGACGGTTCGGTCGCGGATCTCGGAGCCTTCGCCTTCTCGGCGCTCCCGTTCATCCGCGGCGATGCCAATCTCGATGGCCGGTTCGACATTTCCGATGCAGTTTTCAGCTTGTTCTCGCTCTTCCTGCCGGGAGCACCGAGCTTCGGTTGCGATGACGCCGCAGACTCGAACGACGACGGCATCATCGACGTGAGCGACGGTGTCTACACCCTCGCAGCGCTCTTCGTCGTCGGCTCGGCGCCGCCGGCGCCGCCCTATCCAGGCTGCGGGGTCGATCCCACCGAGGACCCGTTGGAGTGCTTGCAGACCAGTTGCCCCTGACCGTCACGATTCCAGGGGACGGAAGGAGAACGCTCGGGTGAGCCGTCTTCTGCTGCTCTTCGGATCGGTGTGGGGAGTCGCCGTCGCTTCCTCGTCCAGCGCTCAGACGACGATCCTCGTGCCCCAGGATTTCGGGTCCGTCGGGTTGGCCATCGGAGCCGCTGTCGACGGAGACACGGTGCGGGTCGCGCCAGGGGCCTATCTCGAGACCATCGACTTCCAGGGCAAGGCCATCACGGTCGCCAGCGTCGACGGTCCCGCGGTGACGACGATCAATGCGGGAGGGCTGGGTTCGGTCGTGACGTTCGTCAGCGGCGAAGGAGCGAGCAGTCGGCTCGAGGGCTTCACGTTGACGGGGGGCGATGCGTCGAGCGGTGGCGGGATCCGTTGTCTCGGCTCCAGCCCCACCATCGTGGACTGCTGGCTGATCGGTAATCAGGCGACCTACGGGGGACACCTCGCCGCCGACGATTCGAGCGGGACGATCGTCCTCCATTCGTGCCGGCTCGAGCAGGGATTCGCCTCGTCGATGGGGGGCGGCATCTTCGCGCAGGGCGCCGACCTCGAGATCCGCGACACGGAGTTCATCGGGAACACCGCCGGAGGTCCGGGCGGAGGGCTCGTCGTGAATCTGTTCGGCAGTGGTCCTCCCCCGTTCACCGAGGTCGTCATCACCGGTGGCGTGTTCGAGGGGAACACGGCGGCCGGACCCGGAGGCGCGCTGGCCGTTCGTTCCGCCGCGTTGATCGTGTCCGGCACGACCTTGAAGGAGAACGTCACGGCGCTGGGAGGGGGGGCGCTCCTCGGTTGTTGCGGCGCCGAGTGCGTCGTCGAGGACTCCGAGTTCCGGGACAACACGGCGGTGAGTTGGGGCGGGGCCACCGACCTCGACAACATCGACAGCGCCGAGTTCCGTCGTTGCCTCTTCGCGGGGAACGCCGCCGGGGTGCAGGGCGGAGCGGTCGGAACGACGGTGAACGCGGCGACACTGAGCTTCGACCAGTGCACGTTCGTCGACAACGCTGCCCCGGAGTCCTCGGTCCTCTTCCTCCACGACATCTGGATCGCCGAGATCAAGAACTCGATTCTCTGGCTCAATGGTCCGGTCCACTTCTCCTACAACCGGCCAACGGTCACCTACTCGGATGTCGAGGGCGGAGCGGTCGGCGCCGGGAACTTCGACGAGGACCCGCTGTTCGTCGATCCCGCTTCCGGGAACTTCGAGTTGAGTCTCGCCTCCCCTTGCATCGATGCCGGCGACCCGTCCAGCACGCTCGATCCCGACGGTACCTTCGTCGACCTCGGGGCGTTCCCCTTCCTGGAGCGGGTCTTCGTCCGCGGAGACGCCAACCAAGATGGTGTCGTCGACATCTCGGACGCGGTCACTGTGCTCGCGCAGCTCTTCATCGCCGGAACGAGCCCGCCGGAGTGTGCGTCGACCGTCGATGCGAACGACGATGGGGCGAGTGACGTCAGTGATGTCGTGTTCCTCCTGAACCAGCTCTTCGTTCCGGGCGCGCTTCCGCTGCCGCCTCCTCACCCGGACTGCGGTGTCGATCCGACGCCCGACGTCCTCGACTGTGATCGGTTCGATTGCCCCTGACCCCGCTGTCGGCGGGATCTCCCCCCGAATCCCCGGAACCGGAGAACCTCGTGAGAACCCTCGCCCTATCGCTCGCCCTCGTCCCATCGATCTTCGTCGCCGTCGTCGAGAGTCAGTCGACGACCATCCTGGTCCCTCAAGATTTCTCATCGATCCAGTCGGCCATCATCGCGGCGACCGACGGAGACGTGGTCTCGGTCGGCCCCGGCACCTACACCGAGCTCGTCGACTTCGAGGGCAAGGACATCACCGTCGTCAGCACGGACGGACCAGCGACGACCACGATCGATGGGTTGTCCCAAGGGAGCGTCGTTCGGTTCGTCAACGGCGAAGGGCCGGCGAGTCGCCTCGAGGGGTTCACCATCACCGGTGGATCGTCGACCTTCGGTGGCGGGGTCTACTGCGAGACGTCGAGCCCGACGGTCGTCGACTGCTGGATCACGGGCAACGACGCTGCCGATGGCGGGAACGTCGGGCTCTTCCAGTCGAGTGGCCCGGTCGGTTTCGAGGGGTGCATCATCTCGGACGGGTTCGCCACCGCCTCGGGCGGCGGGATCTTCGCCCTCGACGCGGACCTGACCCTCGTCGACTGCCAGGTCATCTCGAACTTCTCGATCGACATGGGCGGGGGTATCAATCTCAACCTGAACGGGACGGGCGCGATCTTCGGCAACGAGCTGATCCTGGATGGCTGTCTCATCGAGGGCAACGAGTCCGCGTTCTACGGCGGCGGGATGGCGGTCCGCTCCGCCACCGCGACGATCAC
>JAGQRC010000255.1 GCA_020425835.1 Planctomycetota bacterium
TTGTGTGTAGATCGATTTGTCGGTCAGCCGCTGCCCGCCAGTCGCTTTGGCCAAGCCGAAGTCGATGATTTTGACAATCGGTTTGCCATCGATTTGTGTGATCAGAACGTTGGACGGCTTGATGTCGCGGTGAATGATCTTCTTCTGCTTCGCTGCACGCAGGCCGCGCGCGATCTGCATCAAGAAGTCGAGCGCCTCGTCTTCGTCGAGCGGACTCCCGCCGTCGAGCATCGCGGAGAGCGTTCTCCCGGCGACCAGCTCCATGGCGAAGTAGTGATAGCCGCGCTCTTCGCCGATCGAGTAGATGTGTGTGATGTTGGGATGCGTCAGCGCTCCCGCGGCCCGTGCTTCGCGCCGAAAACGGTCGACGAGCTCCTCGTTGCGCGCGTGGACATCGTTGAGGACTTTCAACGCCACCGCGCGCTGCAAGCTCGTGTCGAACGCCTGGAAGACGACGCCCATGCCGCCCTGGCCGAGAACCCCCTCGATGCGAAAGGGACCGAGCTGTTGCCCGGTCACGAGGTCGGCCGTGAGAGGCACCGACTTCCGGTGCCCCGGTGCGCCGCCGCCGGTGGTGTCACCCGAGACCGGCGGTGGCGCGGTCGAGGTGTCGCTCACCGAGCTCGGGAGCCCGGGAGCGACGCCCACCTTCTCCGGCGTTGCTCGAGGTTTGGAGGCGGGGCTTCGGAGGGGCCGGGCCGCGCGGAACGCGCCTCGCTTCGGGAGCGTGCGCTCGAGCAGCAGGTTGAATCGACCCTCGTCCTGGCGGAAGTTGCCGAGGAGCGCCGGATCGTTGGGCTCGAGCGTCCGCCGCGTCTCGCAGTGCGGACACTCGAACTCCTCGCCGGTGACGATGTCCTCGACGTCGATGATCTGCGCGCAGCGGCAGAGGTAGGGGCGACTCAATCCGAACTCCCGACTGATGGCTCGTTGCATCTCGATTCTGGCGTCGGCCAACCCCCTGGCAACAGGGTGGCGCCGATTTCGGACGTCCTCCTTCGCCGGATCGCGCTCGCGAGACCGAGCCCGGAGAGTTCCGAGCACTCGCGCCGTCGGAAGGGATGGACCAACGCGACGGCGGTCATCGTCGGGCACGTGGTGACGCCGACCTCACCGGAGCTCGACCCGACGGGGGAGAGGGGGAAAACCCGGAAACGGTGACGGTCGGACGGTGGGAGGCAGGCCGATCGAGACCAGGTAGAGTTCGCCGACGTAGGGCCGGGACTGCGACTCGCCGAAGCCGAGTTTCACCGCGCCGAAGGTCACCGTCGCGGTCGCGCGGACAGTTGGTCGGTGCGGCGTTCCCCGATCGGCGTCGAGCCCGGACGGAATGTCCACCGCGAGCGTCGGTGCCACGCTCGAGTTCATCGCTTCGATCGCATCGGCGAATCGGCCGCTCGGCGCTCGGCTCAGGCCCGTGCCGAACAGCGCGTCGATCCAAAGATCCGGCGGCGATTCGAGCGGCTCCCAACCTGCCGCGAGGTCGCGAGGGGGATGGCCCATGCCGACGAGTGCCTCGCGCTGACGTCCGGCATCGCTCTGGGGGTCGCGCTCGGCGACGAGATCGGTGACGTCGACCTCGATGCCGGCGTCGATGAGATGTCGAGCGATCGCCAACCCATCGCCTCCGTTGTTCCCGGGGCCACACACGACGGCCACGGTCGGGGGAGTCGACGTCGACGCGAGCATCGACATCGCCACGAGGGCCGCGCCGATCGATGCGTGCTCCATCAGCAGGATCCCCGGGATGCGACAGTCTTGGATCGCCGCGCGATCGAGTTCTCGGCAGGCCGCGGCGCTTCGGAGTTGGTCCGCGGACACCACGAGTGGCTCTTCCCGGGCCATCACTTTCCGGAACTCTGGTTCTCGGAGCGTTCGTGCAGTGGCGTGTACCGGTAGTACACCTCGAACATCAGGATGCACATCGCGGTCGTCGCGATCCGTCCACCCGCCGATCCGACCCAGTTCGGGTCGGGATCCCACGATCCTCGTTCGTGACCGCTCTTCGCCTGGAGCGGCAGCACGGATCGCTCGAGATAGGTGTTCCAGGCACTCCAGTGATCTCCGCCCACATGGAAGAGGGCCAGCGTCGCATAGTACCAGTAGTAACTGGTCTGGAAGGTCCGCTCCCACTCGGATCGAGCATCGGGGTCCGGGGGGTTGCGGACCAGGATGTTCGCCGCGGCGACGATGTCCTTGGCGGTCGTCGACGCTCCCAGGTAGAGCTTGCTGAGCATTCCGACGGCCACCATCGAGACACCGCCGCGTCCCTGACCGGTGCCACGGTCCGCGTAGGTCGCCCAACCGTTGCGCCGGACGGCGCGGCGCAGAAAGCCGCGCAGCCGGTTCACCATTCTCTCGTCGACGGACAGACCGTTCTCGAGCGCCGTGTGTATCGCCATGGCCTGCCAACCGGTGACCGAGAGATCATTTCGCATCGTGCGCGCGCTGGTGTAGTCCCAGCCTCCACCCGGCTGTTGTGTGTTCGACGAGAAGAGGAGCCCACGAATCGCAGTCTCTTGGTACCGACGGTCCTTGGTCAACGCTGCGGCCTCGGCGAGGCAGAACGTGGCGATGGCGTGGTTGTACATGTAGTTCCCTTCGCGGGAACCGAAGCAACCGAGCGCATCCTGGATCGAGACGAGGTATCCCAGAGCGCTGCGGACGCGGGAACGGTGCGGACTCTCGCGGTGCCCGTCTTCTCCGGCCGCGAGGAAGGCCAGGGTCGCGAGCGCGGTCACGCCGACCCGGAACTCGGGATACCCGCTCCCCTGGCAGCGGTTCCCGGCGCAGTGCCGCGTGAAACGCTCGGGATCCCAGCTCCCGTCTTCTTCCTGGTGGCGCACCAACCAATCGAGGCCGTCGCGCACTGCCGCCTCCGTCGCCTCGCTGCCGCCGTAGCGCGCGATCCGTGCTGCCCGTGCCCGCTCGCCGACGCGGCTACCGAGTTCACTGGCGCTACCAGGAGTTCCGCCTCCCGCCATCCCGAAGATCTCGGGCGCTTCCTGCTCCGCGGTGTTCTTCGGATCGCTCGGAGCCTCTTCCGCCTTCGACTCCGGCTCGATCTCGGCGACCTGCGGCTCGGGCTCGATCGTCGGCGGGTCCGGATCCGGTGTCGGGGTCTCGGGTCGGGGAGGCGTCTTCGTGAACCAACGGACCTCGACGGAACGCTCACCTTCCGCCTCGGGGGTCGTCGTCCGGAAGTGTGGCAGGATCAAACTCGCGAGCACGAGGTGGAGCAGAATCGACACAGCCCAGTTGGACAGCTCGAGTGCCCGCTTGCGACGACGCTGACGTCGAGCCCGCGTGGTGACGACGGTCGACGGCTTGGGCGGGGTGGTGCGGGGGCGCGGTTGGGTCGGTGCGACTCCACGGTTCTCGAACGCGCGCTCGGCGGAAACGGGTCGGGGGAAGAACTGCGCGAGGCGACGACGAAGGAGTCGCTTCTCGGTCTCGAAAAGGAGGCGTAGGTCATCGCGTAGCATGGGGGTCAGCCGATCTCGGCCTCCATGGCTCCTCTCGGTCCAGGGCGACCGCGGTCATCGTGTCTCGCGGTTCGGGCGGAGGGAGCGCCAGGGAGAGTGCGCCGTTCCTTCTCGGCCCCCCCTGAGCACCTCCCCAGGATATCGGCTGACCGGCGCCGAATCAGGACCTTTGGGAGCTCCCGCTCGCGAACTCCCGACCGAGGGAGACCAGGCGTGTCGATCTCGCGGCGCCTAAGCTCTTTCATCGAAGAAGTTTGTGGAAGAAGTCGCTGGGGGGCTGGGGTTGACTTGGAACGTCGCAACGATACGATGGGCGGCTTGTACGCGCACGGGGTCCATTCCCAATGGGATACCAGAGGAATGGCTTCCGACTGGGGTTCGACTATCCGTCGAGTCCCACAGACTCACCGTAGTGGGGTCCTCGTCTCATTCCGGCACCGATCGGTCTTCGTCGATCGAAGACGCGAGAGTGAGTGAGTGCGAGAACGCCGAAGTTCCTCGGAGTGTGTCGCGCATGACACGTTTCTCTGGGGAAACGCAAACCGGCGTTTACGGTGAACCGAACGCGTGCAGACCTCGAAGTCGTTTTCGAGGTTGAAGTTGCTCGGAGTGACCTGACGCCACCGACGTTGGAGATGTGTTTGCACACCGGCGTCGGAGAGGCTTCAGTGGGGAGCCCCGAATCGGGCGTGTTGCCGACGAGGGGTTGGAGGTTCGTCCTCGGGAGCCGCCGAGCCGTTCTTCAACGGGCTCTCGGCCTCGTACGAGGCTCGATCCAGGCAGAAGCAAGTAAGGCGACGAGACCCGTTCACTGGAGGCGTGCCGCGAGCACCCTCGACCGTTGGGGCAACCCGGCATACGGGTCACTAGACAATGTGGGTTTCTCCCAGGCGTTGAACGCGAGGTGTTCGCCGACACCTGCTTGGGGGGCGAAAGGAGTTTCTCGGTGACTCGAGCCAAACAAGGTCGCCGATGGCTGAACGCTGCGGCGCTGCTCGTCGTGGTTCAGCTCGTCGCGCTCACCGGCTGCGACACGGGGCAAAGGAACGTCGGCGGGGGCGTCATTCAAGCCGCTCCCGGGTGTGGGTCGGGAGTGCCGTTCCTGCTCGGAGTCTCGACCGAGATGGCGTGCCCCGGGGAGGAGATCGAGCTCAACGGTCTCAACTTCTCTCCGGATCTCTCGAGCAACCTGGTGACATTCGGCGATCTGACCGGGAACGTCCAGATCACCGGTATCGTCACGGGCTTCGTCGACAACGGATCGCACCCCGTTTTCAACTGCCCCGATACCACATTGATCGTTCGTGTTCCGACCGGGGCTCGGACCGGCACGATCTCCGTGACCGTGGTCCAACCCGATGAGTCGAAGATCGACGCAGGCTCCGTCGCGTTCACCGGCTGCCCGCAGGTCATCGGGTTCGGTCAGGGCGCCGACGCGGCGCCGTTCCTCTCCGTCGACGCCGGGTTCAACTTCCTGACCGATCAGTTCCAGATCTTCGGTTACGGTCTGACGACCATCACCGAGGTCAACGTGACCGATCCAGATGGCCAGGTCATTCTCAACTCGACGGTCGCGTCGGGATTCGGCACGACGAATCCGAACTACACGCTGCCGAACGGTCTCGAGGTCGTCACGGTCACCCTGGATCCTCCCGGAACCGTCGTTCCGTCGTGCTCGACCTACTACCTCGGCGTGAAACTCACCGACGCGTCGACGGGTGTTCCCGTCGAGAGCAACGAGGTGATCATTCCCGTGCGTGAACAGTTCGCGCCCGGTGAGTTCGAGGACATGCCCGGCACCATCGTCGGTTGTGTCGTGCCCAGCGGGGCACGTCGCGGAATCCTGCCGCTCTACTACAACCTCTGCATGGATCCGTGTCAGGCTCGTTACGATGTGATCCCCGAATTCCTCAGCCCCGCCGGGACTTGGTTGCCTTGCACCGGTGTCTCCGCCAACGAGGGCGTCAGGGTTCTCCCCGGCGTGCCCGGGATGAGCACGGAGTACCCGGTGATCGTCAGCGGCGGCGCGTCCAGTGTGTTCCGTTGGGACACGGTCGCCGACGGGCTCGTCTACGACGCTGTCAACGGTGTGCCGTTCGCGACGCGCGTGCGGTTCCGGATCGAGAACCCGTTCCCGGCGGTCGCGACCTGTCCGACGGCGCCTCCGAGCGACGCGATGTTCGAGACGGCGCTGATCCTGATCGACAACCCGGGCAACATCGCCACGATTCCCCCGACTCCTCTGCCGTCGGATGGTTCGATCGCGGAGAGCTTCAACGACGCGACCCAGTTCGACGATCAGCTCTCGGATGACGAAGTGAGCTGGGACGGGTCGACAGGATTCCTCCTCGGACAGCCGACTCCCGGCGTACCCTGGGGGAGCGGGACGTCGGACGTCATCTGCCTGGCCGGCGGTACCTACGAGTTCAACACGGTGACCGGATCGATCACCGACCAGACGGTCGCCGGTAACCCGATTCCGCTGCACTTGCCGTCGGTCGGAGACCCGGTGGGCGTCG
>JAGQRC010000256.1 GCA_020425835.1 Planctomycetota bacterium
CCCTCCTCTACGACATCACCGCCGCGGACTCGATCAACGACGCCGGGCAGATCCTCGTCGGCGGCTACCTCGGCGCGGAGCCGCTGACGTTCCTGTTGACGCCGGCCGGCCTCGACAACCCCGACCCGAACGGCGACGGCATCCCGGACGCGTGCCAGTCGCTGATGCAACCGTTCCGACGCGGCGACCTGAACGGCGACGGCTCGATCGACATCGGCGATCCGGTCAGTCTGCTCGGCGCGCTCTTCTCGGGCGGCTCCTATCCGACCTGCGAAGATGCGGCCGACGCCAACGACGACGGCGGCCTCGACATCGGCGACGCGATCTTCCTCCTGACCGGACTGTTCATCGGCGGCGCCCCGCCGTCGGTGATCGGCGGGTGCGAGTACGACACGACCGCGGACGCGTTGAGCTGTGAGTTGTCGTCGAGCTGTAGCGCGAGCGACGTCGCCGAGGAGCAGAGCGACACCGAGAACCAACCCTGCGCCGGCGGCGTGTTGCTCTCCGAACACGCCTACAGCGAGTGCATCGGAGGCACTTGGCACACGGTGACCGACTCGACCTATCAGTGCCCCGACGGCACCTTCCAGGTGGTGCGCACGTTCGACATGGACACCGGGCAACCCTGCCCGTGATCCGGTCGACCCCGTCTCGCCGCTGACGATCCATGACCCCCGTGCCCGCTCCCCTTCCCCCTCGAAGGTGGAGCGGGTTTCTCGGATCCCGCCTCCATCATGACGGTGACGGCTCACCGTGGTGTGTCCCGTTCACCTCCCTCGGTCGATCTCGCGCGGCGATCAATGCCATCCCGCCGAGGACGACGGCCGGTATCCCGAGGAGGAGGCCGGCCATCAGGTATGGGAAGATGAACGAGATCGCACCGTGGCCGTAGCGTAGCTCCTCGACGACCTTCCAGGACTCGAGCCAGCCTGGCACGAGGGCTCCCAGAGTCCAGAGCCCGAAAAGGCTCGCCCCGTAGACCAGGTACAGCATCCAGAGCCGCAACCGGGTTCGACGGGCGAGAGTCAGGAAGACCACGAACGCGATGATCCATAGCGCCGCGAAGGCGCCGACGGAGAACACGAGGACCCAGAATTCGGTATTACCCACCGGAGCCCCTCTTCTTCTCGGGAGGCCTCGCGGCGATCGACACTCGTGTCGGCGTGTCGTCGACGTGCCCGGCCTCCGCGCACGAACCGACTCGAACACTCCGGACTCAAGGCCCGGGACGTTGTCTCGAGATACTCACCTCCCCGAGTTCCCCCACCACGACGACATCCATCCGACCGTCCAGGTCCAGGTCGGTCCAGCAGACGGCTCGGGCGCCCCAAACGACGTCGAACGACCCCGCAGGGAGCAGGTCGGCGGAACCGGTCCCTCGGAGGTAGTGGAGCGCTCCCGCCGTGGTCACGGTCGCGAGGTCGGGAACGCCATCACCATCGAGGTCGTCGACGACGGTGGACACGAGTCTCGCCGCGCCGGGGTAAGGAGTGGGAAGACGGACCAGGCCCGGTCCCGTGCTCAACCCTCCACTACCGTCGCCGAGGAGGATCGCGATCCCTGGAGCGGCGGAGTTCCCACTCACCAGGTCGAGGGTTCCGTCCTGGTCCATATCGGCGAACACGATGTCCGAAGAGAGAGTCGGGAGTCCCGGGTTGAGCCCGTCCGTGCCCAGCGCGAAGGTCCCGTCCCCGTTGCCCAGTCGGATCGAGTGGTACAGACCGGTGGTCAGGACGAGATCCGGAATGCCGTCGAGGTTCACATCGCTCACGGCACACCGTGTCAATGCACTGATCGGAGTTGCCCAGATCGACTGCAACACTCCGGTTCCGTCGTTCGCGAACACGCGGATGCGGTCGAGCTCCTGCCGCGCCACCAGATCAGGATCTCCGTCGAGGTCCAGATCGACGCCACTGGCGATGATGTCGATCAAGGGCGGGGTCACGACGGTCGTGGCGAGCGTCGAGAATCCCCCGCCGACGAGTCCCGGATGAATCCACAGTCCGTTCGAGACTTCTCCGACGACGACGAGATCACGCCATCCATCGCCGTCCACGTCGAACTGTGCCATCGATCTCGGAGAGGGCACCGTCGGGAGCGGAGCCAGCGGTGAGAGGGCGCCGGTTCCGTCGTTCTCCCACGGCGTCACCGTCTCGATCGCGGCGTCGAGGATCAACACGTCCGCGTCCCCATCGTCATCGACGTCCGCGGACAGAACGTCTCGGAGATCGATCCCCGCGTTGAACGTTCGCGCCGAGTCGAACCCTCCCTGACAGTCCCCGAAGCGCAGACTGGTTCCCGCCTCGGCGCAGCGAGTCACGACGTCGGGACACGAGTCCCCGTCGAGATCGCCCGCCCAGAGACGTCGGGGATGCCGGCCGATCAACGTGGTCCGAGCAGCGGCGAAGCTCCCGCCGAGGTTGTCGAAGACGAACTGGCTGCCGAGCCCGCCGACCGCCACGACATCCGGCAAGCCATCGCCGTTCCCGTCGACGACCGAGACGTCCTCGACCGGATCGGCGCCGACGACGAGCGGTGCCCAGGAGGCGAACGTGCCGTCGCCGAAGGACCGGATCCAACCGGGGACACCACTCGTGACGATGTCCACGGCCCCATCTCGATCGAGATCCCCCAACGCGAGATTCGCTCGTTCGGCGAGGTCCGCAGTGGTGACGACGGTCACCCCCGGGAAGCGCCCCGCTCCGTCACCGAAACGAAACACCACGCTGTCCGTCGCGGAGCAACCGAACGCGAGATCGATGACCCCGTCCCGATCGAAGTCGGCCACCTCGATCGCGTTCGGCGCCCCCGCGATCGAGAACGCCGGGAGCTCGACGAAGTCCCCGTTTCCCTGCCCGAGGAGAATGGTGGCGCTGTCGGACTCCGCTCGGGCGATCGCGAGATCGAGAGAACCATCGAGGTCGAAGTCCGCGACCGCCAGCGCATCGCCGCCGTCGCTCACCGCGGGCTCGAGGATGGAACCGAAGTCCCGCCCCGTGCGATGCGGGAAGACGCGAAGGTAGGGCGGATCGCGATCGAGCACGACGATGTCGGGTCGACCATCGCCGTCGAAGTCACCCGCGACCCCATCCGTCCCGCCCCCGAGATCGACCGACGGATCCACCCAGAAGAAGCCACCGCTCGCGGTTCCGAAGAAGAGCCGTCCATCGTCGACGAGATCGAGTCGACCATCGTTGTCGATGTCGAGGGCGATCGGAGCGGGCGCGTCTCCCCCGCTGTCGAGTCGCGAGGACTCGAAGAGCCGGCCCGCCGGCGCGGGAATCGGACCGCACTCCTCGGGCGGGTAGTTCTCGCAACCCAACCCATCGGGAGTCGGATCCAACCAACAGGACACGACTCCGGGGAGCGGCGGTGCCGGTGTGCCCGGTACATAGAGCCAATTGACGAGGTAGCTGGAGTCGGCGATGTCGACGACGCCGTCGTCGTTCGCGTCACATGCATCCTCGCAAGGATGTGCCACACCCTGGACCAGGAAGAGCCGGAAGAGCATCACGAAGGCGTCTCCGGTGTCGACCCAGCCGCTGGAGTCACAGTCTCCACGCTTGAACGCGCGCTCACCCTGAACGGGAACCGTGAGGCAGAGCATCGCCGACGCGAGCAACACGGTCCATCGGCAGTGAACGGCTCGGGCCACTTCGGTCTCCCTCTCGGGTAGAGGTCACCCACCGCATATAGCCAACCGCGACGCGTCGCTCGAAGGGCCGCGACCGAGCCCCAGTCGCCGAGTCCAGCCTATCGCTGGAGGAGAATCGGGTCGAGCACGGATCGGCGTTTCGCAGATCGGAGAGAGCCCTGGATCGGTCGGACCCGAGGGCTCTTCGCAGCCGCCCGATCTGCCGCGTTGGAGCTACAGGCAGCCCAGCCCATCGGTCGTCGGATCCGGCCCGGTGCTGATGTCGCTCGGCGACGGGAGCGGTGCGCCCCCGGAGAAGAGCCGGTGGAGCGCCGCGACGGCGTCCGCGATGTCGATCCCTCCGTCGTCGTTCGAGTCGGCAGCATCGCGGCAGGGGAGCGGGACGGATCCCGGCACGAACAGAGAGCTCAACGTGAACACGGCGTCGGAGATGTCGAAACCGGAGTCCCCGTTCGCATCGCCCCGCGAGAACTGAGGTCCTTGGAGCGGGTCGGCCGTCAAGGTGAACGTCTCCGCGGTCGGCACCGAGACGAGCTCGAGCATCGAGAACGCCGGAAAGGCGACGGTCGGGATGACCCAGCCGCTGTCGATCGTGATCATCGGCCCGACCGGGCGAACGAGGTCGACCATCAGACGCTGACTCGGAATCGGCTCGCGATCGATCTGGAAGAGTCCCGTGCCGGTCATCAGGGTCGCCGGCGACGTGCCATCGGCCGGGCAGAACGAGATGTGCACCGGCCAGTCGACCGAGACATCGTAGTTGTCGTACGTGCCGTCGAAGCCGGTGTACTCGAACGTCATGGTTCCCTCGAACAGACCACAGAAGACCACGAGGCAGAGCGTGCCCGGGTCGCAGTCGTCGAAGTAGCTCGAGGTCGGCACGACCTCGAACTCGATCGTCCCCGTGATCTGCGCGGAGGCGGTGGACGGAGCGAGGAGTGCCGCGGTCAGGCCGAACAGTGCGATGAGTGGGGCGATTCTTCGGAGCATGAGTCCTCCTGACGATTCCGGTGAGAGGAAGGGGTCACCAGGAGGATTGTCCACGACGATCGACCGGACCCAAGCGGAATGTTGGAGGGCGCGCGTGCGGCTCTTCTCAGAGTCGGAAGTCGTCTTCGCTGAACTCGGGATCGTTCGGAGTCGACGCCTCGCTCGGCTCGCGAACCAGGAGGAGGATCGCGGCGTGGGGCACGAGGAGGTAGCTCGTCCCCTCGAACTCGATCTCGACCGCGGCGCTGCGGAGGAACAGCGCGACGTCGCCGATCTGGGCTTCGAGAGGGACGTACTTCGCCTTCGTGGGACCGTCGAAGGACTTCCACGGCTCGTCGGCGAACTCGTTGGGCCCGGGGATCGGGATCCCGGGACCGACCTCGACGACGCGTCCACTCTGTACCGCCATCTTCTCGACGGCGGTGGCCGGGAGGTAGAGGCCGACCTTGGTCCGTTCCTCGCCACGCGTGGGGGAGACCAGGACGCGATCGCCGACGACGAACAGCTTCTTCCGATTGACGATCACCGAGTCTCACCTCACCGTCTCTGGCGGCCCGTCGAAGACCTCATTCCCGCCGAGAGTCCGAGCCTCGGGCGGATGCCGGGCATTGCACCAGAAACGACGCCGGGACGGAATCCGTCCAGCCGAATCGCGCGCGGCACGCGAGGTGGAGCCGCGAGAACGCGCGGGGCCAGCGTGTGGAAACGGCGAGGCCCAAACGAAAAGAGGCAGGGACTCGGTGAGAGCCCCTGCCTCGGTAGGACGTTCGTCCAGTGGGATCAGAAGACGGGCTTCTTCTCCTTCTGAGCGACCGGCGTCGCCTCGAGCTGCTTGCGAAGGTCCGCGAGCTTCTGCGCACTCGTGGTGCAGCCCTTCGCGGCGTAAGCCTCGAGCTTCGAGATGGTGGCCGCGAGCTCATCCGGGCACTCCGTGCCGCACGCCTTCTTCAGCGAAGCGAGTTTCGCTCCCGCAGTGCAGCAACCCGCCTTGGCGCTCTTGGTCAGGGCGACGAGTTGCTCGCTCAGGGCGACCGGCTTGCTGACCGGGAGCATCGCGCGGAGCTCGGCCAGCTTCTTCCCGCTGGTTTCGCAACCGTTCGCGGAGGCCTTTTCGAGGGCGGCGATCTTCTGAGCCAGCTCGGTCGGACACTCGGTGTTGCAGGCCTTCTCGAGCGCGGTCAGGGCAGCCTTGGAGCTCTCGCAACCCTTGGCCGCTCCCGCGACCAGCTTCGCGCACTCTTTGCTGAGAGCGACCGTCGACGTGCAGGTACCGGAGCACGCCTTCACCACCGCAGCCTTGTCGGCGCAGCAGCCATCGGCCTTCTTGGTGACCGCAGCGGCCTTGTCGGCGCAGC
>JAGQRC010000257.1:0-2974 GCA_020425835.1 Planctomycetota bacterium
CGTCGAGTTTCGGCGGGAGTGCTGGCCGACGGAAGCTCAGGCTCTCGGCCGGAATGGGTCTTTCAACGGGCTCCTAGCCAAGCAGTCCGTCGAAAGACGGACTCCTGGTCGTCCCTCGCGACGCACTCACGACCCGCGCCATCCGAGACATCCAGACGCCGGGCCGACCAACGGCTCGGCGTCTTTTTCTGTCTCTTTCTCGATCCCGGCCCGGCTCGCCGACTTGGGGTCCCGTCGCCTCGGTCCGTTGACCGACCGACTCCCCCGCGTACGATAGGACATGCGCCGAAGGGTCCACCGAGAGACCCGGAGTTGTCTGCGGCGCGGAACTGCGACGATCCGCCCCGCTCCCGTTGATCAGCGCCCGGGTCATGGCCGCGTGGCCGCGACGTCCCGTGGCCCGACGGATCGGCACTCTCGCGCCCTCACGAGGTCGGCTCTCATCCCCACGAAAGCACCCCGATGGATCCACGTCTCCGACTCCTTCTCCGGCTCACAATGGGGATCGCCGCCTGGACGCTGTCTCTTTCCGTCGCTCCCCGCTCGTTCGCGCAGTCCAACCTCGCGTTCGGCGATCCCGTGATTCCGGGGATCGGGGCCGCGGCAGTGCCAGTCTCACTCACGCATCCCCAAGACGTGCAAGCATTCACACTGTCGGCGATGTTCGATCCGGCGTTGCTCGAGGTCGTGTCGATCGGCATCGAGGGCACGGCGACCGAGCCGACGATGCCCGACCTCGTGTTCCCCGAGGTCTTTCCCATCGAGGGAGGATTCATCCTCGGCGTGTTCATCGACACCACGCCACCGTTCGACGGCCAGGCGATTCCGTCGGGGATCGACGTGCCGGTCGCGGTCGTCGAGGTCCGCTCACTGGTGTCGGTCGCGAGTCCGATCTCGACCCCACTGGTCTGGATCGACGACGTGTTCGGAAGTCCATCGGTGGCCAACACGATCTTCGATGCGACCGGGACCACCGGCGCGGCCCAGGGGCTGACCTGGACCGACGGCACCATCTCACTCGTCCCGGCTCTCCTGCAGTACTCCGTTCCCGCGTCGGTCGCGACGGACTCCCTCGGGGCCGCCACGGTTCCGGTTCGGCTCGACAACGACCAGGGCCCGGTCTCCGCGTACACCGTCACCCTCGACCATGGGGCGGCGCTGATCCTCGAGTCCATCGACATCGATGCGACCGCCGCGTTCGCCGTCGGTGCAGAGTCCGTCGACACGACGATCGGTTCGAGCTCCGGCGTTCTGGAGGTGGTCTTCGATGCGGTCCCGCCGTTCGACGGACAAACGCTCCCGGTCGGCACCGAGCTGACGATCGCGAACTTCTCCTATGTCTGCGACGACGTTCCGATCCTGCCCGCTCCGTCCGAGACCGTCGCGATCGAGTTCTCCGGGATCGACACGGTGACGATCGGCGGTCTCCCGTTCACGCCGTCGGTCGAGAACGGCAGCGTCGTCTGCGTCGCGCAACCCGCCCCGGACACAGCGTTTCGCATCGGCACGGCAACGGGGGCGCCGCTGCTCGCCGCGCCGGGTCAGACGATCCCGGTCACGTTCCTCGTCGCCGACCCGAGCGACGGACTCCAGGGATTCCAAATGGGTATCACGTTCGGCTGCGAAGCGATGGCCACGAGTCTCTTCGAGGTCACCGGAGAAGCGAGCCAGGCCGAGTTCGTCGACTCGAACTACGACAACGACCCCCTCGACGGCGATGGCTGCGAGCTGGTGATCGGCGTCCTGCTCGACGCACTTCCCCCCTTCGACGACCCGCTGCTCCCCGTCAGCGCCGACCCCTACCCCGTGGGCTCGGTGCAGTTCGAGATCGATCGATCCACCGCGCCCGGGACCGAGATTCCGTTGGAGTTCGCCGAGGTCGGGGGCGAGGGCTCGGTCATCATCGAGAACATCGCGGTCATCGACTTTGCGTCGATCGAGGTCGTCGATCTCGTGGGCACCCACATCACCGTCGTCGACGGTTTCCCGTTCCGACGCGGCGACGTGACGGATGATGGAATGCTCGATCTCAGCGATGGGATCGGGCTCCTCGCGCAGCTGTTCGAGGCCGCCCCGATCCCCTGCTTCGGGACCTCGGACATCGACGGCGACGATGCGCTCTCGCTCGACGACTTCATGTTGCTCGCGATCTACCTCTACCAAGACGGTCCGCCTCCGGCGGCGCCCTTCCCGGAGTGTGCCGTCGTCCCGGGCACGCCCTGCGCGACCTTCTCCTCCTGCCCCTGAGGCGGAGCCCGCGTACCCGTCGAAGGCGCGGCAAGCCCGAGCAGCTGCTTGTCGCCCGGGTCTCGAGACACGCCGAACTCGCTCAAGGGCCCCCGGAAATCGTCCGAAACCCGGATGAGGTCCGCTCTCGCTCGACGTCGAGCCGGGGACGCTCTGGGGTGGCTCGTTCGAGTTGGAGGCCTCCGTGTGCGGGATCGTCGGATTCGTGGCCGCACGTCGGGAGCCGATCGAACCGCGCCTCGCGGCCATGCTCGGGCCGATTCACCATCGCGGACCCGACGACAGTGGCGTCATCGTGGCGGGCGGGATCGGGTTGGCGATGCGCCGTCTGTCGATCGTCGGGATCGACAACGGGGTCCAGCCGATCGCGTCCGAGGACGAGCGATTCGCGATCGTCGGCAACGGTGAGCTCTACAACGCTCCATCCCTTCGTGCCGAACTGATCGATCGCGGGCACCGCTTCCGCACCGACTCGGACATCGAGTCGCTGCTCCACCTCTTCGAGGAGCGCGGTCCCGAAGCTCTCTCCGCGATCAACGGAATGTTCGCTGTCGCGATCCTCGACCGACAGCGTGAGCGGGTGCTGATCGCTCGGGACCGGTTGGGGATCAAGCCGCTCTTCTACGCCGAGACCGATCGGGGCGTCAGCTTCGCATCCGAGATCCCCGCGATCGTCGCGAGTCTCCGGGGCCGCGAACGCGACGCGCTCGACGTCGATGAGAACGCG